>NZ_JAKUEU010000053.1:0-35845 GCF_022663075.1 Bacillus cereus group sp. BfR-BA-01441 | reverse complement strand
AATATATCAACGATTCGACAAGAGATATCGATTTACCGACAAATTTTGACATTAAAAGTACTTTAATATTAAAAAGGCGGTCCAAAATTTGGAACGCCCCCTATCTTCCCTATTCCACACAAGTAAATTGCGTCCAAGCTCCTACATAATCTAGTAAGAATAACTCCTCTTCCGCAATTGTACCGACGATATTTTTCCGTTCATCTATCGGCATTTCTTTCAGAATGATTTGCAGTTCACCTTTATACTTACCAAATGAATTGTTTCCAATTACAACTTGCCCTCTTTCCTGCAGCACACTTTCACGCACTGGGAAGTCATAATCTTTGTACTTTTTACGTACTTCTGTAGAACGTACCATATACTCTGTTATGTCGCCGCGCCTTACGTGTAATTCTTGCAGCGTAGCTCTCTTCTCTACTTCAGTCGCTTCGTCTACAAAGTGCACTTTTAGCTGTAACATGTAGCGATTTAAGTTTCCTAGTTTCTCTAACTCTTCCTCACTCGCATAAGCATTTCCGATAATGACATCATCAATTAACCCTGTTGCCCATAAATGCTTCGCTTGTACTTCAATTGGTAAATTACGATGCTCTTCTAATGTACATAATCCATCGTTAATATCCCATGGACCGATGTTTGCGACATGTGATGTAATAAAGGCTGCACTGCGAATACCATGCTTTTTAAAGCGTTCACTACAGCGAATGAAATAATCGTATGGAAGACCAGTGAATTTTTGCGGATAAAAATTATGGCAACCAATTAAAGCTGATTTATTCGCTTGATGCGAAAGAATATTTTCTAAGTACGCAATATCGTTACTTACATTTAACTCAATTTTTAAACCGTACGGATTATTCGTCATTTTCGCTTCCGTTAATCCGTCAAAACCTACATCTAAACGAATACCGTCTGCGCCTAATTCTGCGAAAAATGATAGATCGCTATAACTAATACCAAGCTGATCAAACACAGCTGGAGCTACATCTAAAATAACTTCCATATTGTTATCTTTTGCGTGATTGATAATCTCTTTAAATTCAGCTACAATTTCTTCTTTCGGACGATTCACAGATAACAAACAAGTAAATATTCTTGAGAAACCGTGTCGTGCCGCTGCGGAAATATAAGCCATATCTTTTTCTTTCGTTGAATGTTCTGGATAAAGTGAAATTCCTAATTTACGCTCCATGCTTTTGCATCTCCTTCACACGTTGTATTAATGCCATGCTCGTAAATCTATATTTTGCAGATAAACACGTTGCACATAAAATTGTCGGTACAATAATTACGTACGGTGATTGCAATCCTAACATTACATATGCACCCATTGAACAACCGATAAATAAAACTGATACTAGTAGTAACACTAATAAAGATTTACTTTGTACCCATTTCGAATAATGGGCAATACACTGTCCGACCACGAATGTAATTAAGATGATAATTGCTCCGAGCATTCTGTTTTCTCCTCTCCTGCTAATTGTTGTTTCTCATACATTTTGAAGAATGGATAGTAAATAACGAATGAGATGACAAAGTTAACAAGTACAAGTACACCAGCCATAATTGTCCAGTCCGTACTAATTACCGCTGCAATTGGTGCTAACATCGTAAATGGCAGTTTCGCCATCATAAGTGGAATCATACCTGAAACAACTGCAAAATATGATACTGTCGTTGTCACTAACGGTGTAATAACGAACGGAATAATTAGAATTGGGTTCATTACAATCGGTGCCCCAAAAATAATTGGTTCGTTAATATTGAATAAACCTGGTACGAATGATAATCTACCTAACTCTTTTAGGAACTTAGATTTAGAGAACATAAACATAATTACTAAAGCTAACGTTGAGCCTGATCCGCCAATCCATACGAACCATTGAATAAATTGCTCTGTAAATAAGTTTGGTAACTGATGTGCATTTCCTGTAGCCGTGAATACTTCCATATTTTCAAGAATTGCTGAATCCCACATCGGACGAATAATTGGTCCTAAAATCGCTGGTCCATGTATACCGAATGACCAGAAAAACACGATTAAGAATACTGTTAATAAACCACCGAATAAATTATTTCCTACTAATACTGATTTTAATGGTGCGATTAAATATGTGATCGTTGTATTCACATCAAATTTCAAACCGTAGCGAATGCCCCAGAATAAAAGAATAACTGCTAATGTTGGAATTAATGCTGCAAACGAATTTGAAACTGCTGGTGGTACACTATCTGGTAATTTAATGGAGATATTATGCTTAATCATAAAATGATAAATTTCTACTGCAATTAATGCTGTAACAATTGCGCCGAATAAAGACGTTGCACTTAATGTTCCTACTGAAATATATCTACCTGCATCAATAACACCTGGTACAGCTTTCGTAATTTGAATTGGTTCAACTGATGCTAGTAAAAAGGCGAGTACAGATAATAACCCTGCACTTAACTGATTGAGCTGATAAAAGTTCGCGAGCGAAGCCCCTACACCAAACGCTGCGTATAATGCCATTAGTCCTACTGTAAATCGGAATGGAATATCTAAAATATGGCGAAACGGTGCAATCCATTCCATATATGCATCAATTGGTAAATTTAAAAAGATAACAAAAAATGATCCGACGATCGTTAACGGCAATGTAGAAATAACCCCGTTTCGAATTGCTAATAAATGTCGTTGTCCTGCAATCTTTTGCGTTGTTGGCATAATCTTTTGTTCCATAAAACTCATAAACCCATTCATCAATAGCCCTCCTCTTTCTCTCTACTATAAAAGAATGAAATAAACTTTATAACATTATAATGTTTATATTTAAAAAGATATAATTATGCTAAAACTAATTGTTCTGCTTGCTTAAGCACCTTCAAACCATCACACATGCCATAATCTCGTTGGTCTATAATCGCAACTGGTATATTGTATGAATTTGCAAGAAATTCTACAGCTGGAAATAAATATTTCACCTGTGGGCCAATTAAAACGACATCGGCTTCCTTAATTTCAAGCTTCACTAGTTCTGAATCAACTGCCTTAATTTTATAATTCTTCCCCTGTTTCTTTGCCTCTTCTTGCATTTTTCTTACGACCATACTCGTTGACATACCTGCTGCACAACATAATAAAATGTACATCTTATACGGTCACTTTCTCTTCTACTCGTTTATGAAGAGCAATAAATTCTTCAGCCAGTTCTTTCACTGTAATTGCATTCATTAAATGATCTTGTGCGTGCACCAACAGTAAACTAATTTCTGCATGATTTCCTCTTGCCTCTTCTTGAATTAAATCCGTTTGAATACGATGCGCTGCTGAAATTTCCTCACTAGCAAGTTTCATCTTTTCACCGGCATTCCCGAAATCTCCTTGTCTTGCAAAAGCAATTGCTTCAAGCGCCGCACTTCTCGCATTGCCACCATGTAAAATTAACGCAAATGGAGTTTGCATATCAGCCATTTTAAATTCCCCCAAGCTATATGTTTTCTATATTTCCATCTTATTATGAAAACGCATACAATTAAACATAAAAAACTTCCGTTGTGTAACGGAAGTTTTTATATACTTTTTCAAAATGATAATAAAATCTCTTGAAAATCTTCAATTACCTCGGTCTGAGTAAGTTTCTCTATCGTAGTTTGACTAGACATAATATCATATAAAAAATCATAAAGCCTTTGCAAATCTTCATTATTATTGCGCTTTACACTAAATAAAATAATTACTTGTACTTTTTTATCTCCCCAATCAACAGCCTTTTCAAGTGTGCAAAACATCAAAAAAGTTTCCTCACTTAATAACTGCATCGGATGCGGGATTGCAACTGAATTCCCAACCGCTGTCGGAGACGTATTTTCTCTTTCCATAACAGAAGCATAAAAGTTTTCTGGTACATAGCGTTTCTCAGCAGCTTTCTCACATAAAAACTGAATAACATCCTCTTTCGTAGAAGCACTATAATTTAAAAAGATTAAATCTTCCTTAATATAAGGCTGCACACTAGTATTCACATGCGTAAACAACCGCTGACCAATCGATTTAATCTCTTTATCATCAAATATTGAATTCACTTTTATAACTGGAACAGGCAAGCCACTCGGTATATGAATCGTACTAATAATACAATCTATTTTTTCTTTATAAAGATCTTCTACTTTCAATTGATAATAGCCTGTAATACCTACAATCTCTAATTTATCTCGGAACTGTGATAAAATTTTATATTTTAATAGTTGGGCACTTCCTTGACCAGTCGCACAAACTAATAAGCATCTTTTCTTTTGATTTTGCTCCTGCAAACGGCTCATAGCTCCACCGAAGTGAATTGCAATATAACCAATTTCACTTTCAGGGATCGATTCACCCGTATATTCACCAATGATATCTCCAACGAGAACCGCAATTTCAAAAGCATACGGATAATTCTTTTTCACTTCTGCCAAAAGAGGATTTCTCGTATTTAACTTATACTTCAAACGATTTAATAACGTTTTTAAATGAATACCAAATCCAAATAATAATTCTTCATCATAATAAAAAATAAGATTCCGTTCTTCCGCTACTTTAAAAAGAATATGTTGCATAAATGCATATATATCTTTCCCTAATAGCTCTTCTATATTTTCATAGCGATTTCTCGTTGTAACAGCAGTACTTAATAAATGCATCGTCACATATAATACTTCTTCTTCTGGAAATGAAAATTTTAACGCTTTCTCTAAATCTCCTAAAATCTGCTTCGCACTTGTATATTCTTTCTTTATTATAAGTTCTGATTGCTCCGCATGCAGTCCTTTCATATAATGTTGACTTTGACAACGCTTTAATGCGATTGCAATATGAATGACTAAATTATCAATTTCTATATCAGATAAATATATTGTTCCGCCTTCAATATACTTTAATATAATTGAACGAATGAGTGATATATGCGGTAGCGATAAATATGTCTCCGTCTGCTCAAATTGCTCATGAAACGGAGTATGGTCATAACGCGGTAAACCATATTGTGATAAACAAGAACGAATATTAAATTCCTCTCCAACAATACGTATACCATAATACGGTCTCTTCTCAATTTGTAATTTATAGCGACCACATATATCTGTAACATCTTTCATAATTAAATTGACCGTTGATTTGCTCACATACATCTCTTCCGCTAATTCTGAAAGCTTCACATATCCCTCTGTCATTAAAACACGCTGCAGAATGTACGCTATTCTTTCTTCATAAGAAGTTGGGATCTTTTCCGTCTGTTTTTGAAATAGACTCACACAAAAGTCTTCAAATTTCTTCTTTTGTATAATTTCTAATTCGTACCCAGTCCCTCTTTGCGATTCGATTTTCGCTCCGTTTTCTTCCAATATATCATTTAATAATTTTATATCCTTTTGAATCGTCTTCGTCGATACATGTAAACGGCCCGCTAAAAAAGCTCGATTTAACATCGATTTCTCTTCTAAAAATTCCTCTAAAATAGAAATTAATCGCTGATGCACCTTTGTCATAGCTCTTCCTCTCGCTCTTTATATATAAAGGGGGAAAAGCTGCTGAAATCAGTAGTTTTTCCCCTTTATATTCTCTCTATTTCTTTAATGTAAATCCGAATTTATCCCATGCTTGTAAATAGTCTAGTAAGAAAATCTCTTCTTCTACAATTCGACCAACTACATTTGTTTTTCCTGTATTCACCATATCTTTTAATGCAATTTGTAATTCGCCTTTATACTGACCATATTGTTCATTATCAATTAATAAATCCCCACGCTTAATTTCACGCGTATTATGAGGTTTAAACTCTTCTTTTTTATATTTCACACGACTTTGTGTAGAACGAATCATATATTCAGATACATCTCCGCGATAAAAATGTGGTTCGTTTAATACGATAATTCTTTCTAGTTCTGTCGTTGTATCATATATTTCTATATCAAATGTTTGTTTCTCTTTATTTAATGCACCTAGTGCTTGTAATTCTTCTTCTGACGCATATGCGTTTGCAATAATAACATCATCAATTAATTCCGTCGCGAATAAATGTTTCGCCTGTGTTGTCATCGGTAATTCACGATGCTGCTCTAATGTACATAACCCTTCTGTTACTGGCCAAGGTCCATATGTTGCATCAAATGATGAAATAAAAGCAGCCGTTCTCATACCGTAATCTTTAAATTGTTTCGAGCATTTAATGAAATGATCGTATGATAACCCTGAATAACGATGCGGATAAAAATTATGACAACCAATTAAATTTTCACGATTTGGTCTATGACTCATAATGTTATCTACATACTTCGTACCATTGCTCATATTAATCTCAATTTTCAAACCATACGGATTATAAGTCATAATTGATTCTTCTAATCCTGAAAAACCAACATCTAAACGAATACCGTACGCACCCAATTCATGGAAGAATGATAAATCATTATACGAAATACCTAATTGTTCAAAAACAGATGGACTAATATCCACTAATACTTGGAACCCTAATGCATTCGCATGTGAGATCGTTTCTTTAAATTCTTCAATAATTTTCTCTTTTTCTCCATCCACAGATAATAAACATGTGAACACACGTGTAAACCCATATTTACTTGCTAATGTTAAATACTCCTTATCTTTCTCTACTGTTGAATGTTCTGGATAAATAGAAATACCTAATCGTCTCATATGTACACGCCTCTTTCTTCATCATATTGTAAACCTTTTCAAATATATGTAGTGAAAAAGTATATATCCCCTTCTTGTTCACTACTCCTTTGAATCCGCTTTCTTTAAAGAAAAAACAATTTCTATCATTCTTAACACCTACAAGTCTATACATCTATACTTTACATCTTTTTTTCATAGTTGTGTAGCCTTTACACAAATTTGTCAGTTTTTCACCTTAAAAATTGTTATCCGTTTTCAAGACACCTTCCTTGACTGTTGCATTGGCCAATACATATACTCGAAAGAAAAGAGAAAATTTTATATAGGGGATGAATATATGGGAGAAGCAATACTCGTAAAACGAGAACCGTTATGGACAAAAGAGTTTGTTGCTTTAATTTTTGCAAACTTATGTATGTTTTTAGGGTTTCAAATGTTAATTCCAACCTTACCTGTTTATGTGAAAGAAATTGGTGGCACAAGTTCAAATATCGGATTTGTTGTCGGCATGTTTACCGTTGCGGCACTTTTTGTTAGACCGCTAACTGGGAACGCCTTGCAAAAATTCAATAAAAAAATCATTTTAATGATCGGTACTGCTATCTGTTTACTCGCTATGGGCAGTTACCTTTTCGCCTCAACTATTTTTCTCTTGCTTGCTGTTCGTATTTTGCACGGAGCTGGTTTCGGTATTACAACGACTACATATGGAACTGTCGTTTCTGATTTAATTCCCTCAGCTCGCCGCGGAGAAGGCATGGGATATTTTGGTCTTTCTGGAACACTTGCAATGGCCCTCGGTCCACTTATCGGACTATGGCTTATGCAAACATATAACTTCACAATTCTTTTTTTATGTGCATTATCGTGCACAATTGTTTCATTAATATTAACGAAACTACTTCAAATCCAAAAAACGAAACAGCCTCCACAACAATCATCTAGTACTTTTCTCGATGGATTTATTGAGCGTAAAGCTTTACTTCCTTCATTATTAATATTATGTATTACATTAATGTACGGAGGAATCGGAAGTTTTATCACACTATTTGCTACAGAAGTCGGCATAGCTGATATTAGTCTCTTCTTTTTATGTAACGCACTAGCAATCGCTGTGACTCGTCCATTCTCTGGAAAGCTATATGATGCGAAAGGCCATACATTCGTCATCATTCCGGGAGTTATTATAACGTTTACAGGTATTATTTTATTGTCGTATACGACGACAATTCCGAGCTTAATTATTGCTGCAGCATGTTACGGAAGTGGTTTTGGAGCGATCCAACCTGCACTACAAGCATGGATGATTGACCGCGTAGCACCGCATCGACGCGGCGTAGCAACTGCTACATTCTTCTCCGCATTTGACCTTGGAATCGGCGCTGGAGCGATTATCTTTGGATTTATTGCTCACTTTACAAACTATGCAACTGTATATCGTTACTCCTCTCTATTACTTATTGCTTTTCTCTTCATTTACATTACAAGCATAAGAAAACAAAAGCATGGCGATAAAAACACGGAAAAAGCTGCTGGATAATTCAGTGGCTTTTTTATCATGTTAAAAGAATTGTTTTCCCTCATTTTGCTGTTCTAAAACTACATGCATTTCCCTACATATTTTTTTAACGTTCATCAAAAAATATACGATGAACTTGCAGACGCTTTCCTTGATATTCGACTGAACAACATTATTCTAAAAAGTGTGATTTCTTTACAAAATTAAGATTTATACAAGATAAAAACCAATGAAATGCAGTTGTTTCTTTAAGGGATTGTAAACTTTTATTCCCTTTGTAAATTTAGTGTAAATTTTACTAGCAAACCGTTTACAGTGACTCAAGGTTCAGTTAATAATTACATCGTACATGAAATTTAAGGAGTGGAATGCGTGGAATATAATGTTCAAGATATGATCTTCCAGTTCATTGGTGGATTAGGTATTTTCTTATTCGGGATTAAATACATGGGCGATGGACTGCAACAAGCAGCTGGAGATCGTCTTCGCGATATTCTAGATCGTTTTACAACAAACCCACTTATGGGTGTACTAGCAGGTATGTTAGTTACTGTATTAATCCAATCCAGTTCAGGAACAACCGCTTTAACAGTCGGACTTGTAAGTGCCGGATTTATGACATTAAGACAAGCAATCGGTGTTATTATGGGTGCAAACATCGGTACGACAGTTACTGCATTTATTATCGGAATTAAAATCGGAGAATATGCTCTCCCAGTTATGGCAGTTGGAGCAATCTTACTATTCTTCTTTAAAAATAAAAAAGTACATTCTGTAGGTCAAGTTGTATTCGGTTTTGGTATGTTATTCTTCGGTTTAGAATTAATGAGCGCAGGTATGAAACCTCTTCGTTCTTTAGAATCATTCCAAGAATTAACAGTGAGCATGAGTGATAATCCAATTTTAGGAATTGTTGTCGGTACAGTCTTTACTTTAATTGTACAAAGTTCAAGTGCAACAATCGGTATTTTACAAGAACTATTCGGTCAAGGTGCAATCGATTTACAAGCAGCTCTTCCTGTATTATTCGGTGATAACATCGGTACAACAATTACAGCTGTATTAGCAGCAATCGGTACTTCAATTGCAGCAAGACGTGCAGCATTAGTTCACGTTATCTTTAATATTATCGGTACAATTATCTTTACAATTTTATTAATACCATTTACAAGTTTAATTCAATATTTCCAAACATCATTAAACTTGAATCCAGAAATGACTATTGCATTTGCACACGGAACATTTAACGTAACAAATACAATCATTCAATTCCCGTTCATTGCAGTGTTAGCATGGATCGTAACAAAAATTATTCGTGGTGAAGATGCAGCGATTGACTTCAAACCACAACATTTAAATCCAATCTTTATTGAACAATCTCCAGCCATCGCTTTAACTGAAGCTCAAAAAGAGATTATCCGTATGGCTGAGTTCTCATTACATGGATTAAAAGAAGCAAATCAATTTTTAAATACACAAGACAAAAAACACGCAAACATGGCTACTCAATTAGAAGGAGCTATTAACAATTTAGATAAAAAAATTACCGAGTATTTAGTTTTACTATCAGAAAAGCCACTTTCACCTACGGATTCTGAAAAACATTCTGTTTTAGCAGGTGTTGTTGGAGATATTGAACGTGTCGGTGATCATGTAGAAAACCTTGTAGAACTTGTAGATTTCCAAATTTCAAACCGTGTTTCACTATCAGATGAAGCATTAGCTGAATTAAACGAAATGCTTGAGTTAACAATTTCAACACTGCAAGACTCAGTTGAAGCTTTAACAAACTTCGATACTGAACTAGCTCAAACTGTTATTGCCAAAGAACGCAAAATCGACCAAATGGAACGTGTTCTTCGTAAACGTCACGTATTACGTCTAAACGAACGCAGCTGTTCAGGTGATGCAAGTATCATCTTCGTCGATATGGTAAGTAACTTAGAGCGCATTGGCGATCACGCTGTAAATATCGCTGACGGTGTTTTAGGTGAACAAGGAAAAATCAATCTAAAACAATCATTATAATAAGAAAGAGACGCTAACTTAAGCGTCTCTTTTTTCATTATATTTTAACAACTGTTCTTCCTTTTAACTTTCCTTGCAATATAAGTGCAAACTTCTTCTCTAATTCTTCTAATGTACATTCTTCTGTATAAGATAGTAACTCTTTATTTCCCCATTCTTTCGCTAAAAGCGTCCAAACATCTCTTCTCACATCTACTGGGCATTGCACGGAATCTATCCCTAAAAGGCTTATACCTCGTAAAATAAACGGATATACCGTTGTTTGTAGTTCCTGGCCTGCCACATTACCGCATGTCGTTACACAACCACCATACTTTACTGTTTTTAAAGCTGTTTCTAGCATATGTCCACCTACAGTATCGATAACTCCCGCGTATATCCCTTTTAACATCGGTCTTCCTGATTCATCATTCAATTCCGCGCGATGAATCACCTTTTTCGCTCCTAGACGTAGTAGCATATCTTCCTCTTCCATTTTTCCTGTCGCTCCTACTACGTTAAACCCTAGCTTACTTAATATACTAACAGCTACACTCCCTACGCCGCCTGTAGCACCCGTTACTAAAACATCTCCCATACTAGGCTTGACTCCTGCTCCAATAAGCTTATATACCGACAAAGCCGCAGTAAAACCTGCTGTCCCATACATCATACTTTCCTTTAATGACATTCCTTCCGGTAAAGGTACGACCCAAGATGATGGCACGCGAATATATTCTCCGAAACCACCAGAGGTATTCATACCTAAGTCATATCCCGTTACAATAACTTGATCTCCTGCTTTAATGGTAGCATCTTCACTACTCACAACCACTCCTGCAGCATCAATTCCTGGCGTATGAGGATATGTTCTCGTAACACCCTTATTACCAGTAGCTGAAAGAGCATCTTTATAATTTAATGAAGAATAATGAACTTGTATGAATACGTCTCCCTCAGGTAAACTACTTACTTCTCTCTCAACAACTTTTCTTACAAACTGATGATTTTCCTTTTCGTTCACAACGATTGCTCGGAATGATGTATGATTCATTATGCTCTCTCCTTTATCCGTCAAATTCTTCTTTATTATATAGAAGAAATAAGTAAGCTTACTCATCTCTTCTTGGCTATATTTCAACAAATCTTACTTCTCTATCACTTTCTCACAATATATATTTTCATTTCTACTAAAACAACTTATACTTATTCTACATCTCAAAAATATAATATAGAAAATCTGACTTTTTATAAATATATTGAATTTTTACGAAATGTAAATGTTTTGTAATGTTTTTTTTCGCTAAATTTCATTATAATAAGTGGATATGAGTGTCGTATTTCAATCCAAATGAAGGAGTACAGGAAATGGAGCAAAACCCATCTTTGCAAGAAAATACACGCAATAAACCGAAAAAAAATAAGAAAAAAATAAAAATTATTATAAGCGCTATACTATTCGTTTTATTAATAGGCGGCGGTTATACTTGGTTTTTAGTAAATAAAGCATCTTCTGCTGTTCGAAATGCCGCACACGATTTAGCACGCGGTGATAAATCTGATTTACGTGATAAGGCTGTAAAACCTATTACAAACAATGTCTCTGTTTTAATAATGGGTGTTGATGAAAGCGATGTCCGTGGAAAAGAATATGGTGAAGCTATAAGAACAGACGCGCTTTTACTTGCAACATTTAATAAAGATAGCAAAACTGTTAAACTATTAAGTATCCCACGTGACACATATACTTATATTCCAATAGAAAAGAAAAAAGATAAAATTACACACGCTCATGCATTCGGTTCTGCTAAAAACGGAAAAAATGGTGGACCACAAGCAAGCATTGATGCAGTTGAAAAATTAATGAATGTTCCTGTCGATTATTTTGTAAAATTCAACTTTAAATCATTTATAAAAATCGTCGATGACTTGGGCGGTGTTGAAGTTGATGTACCAGTTGAATTTACTGAGCAAGATAGCAATGATAATGCTGAGGCTATTCACCTAGAAAAAGGTGTTCAAAAGCTAAATGGCGAAGAAGCTCTTGCTCTTGCTAGAACAAGACACATCGATAGTGATGCAATGCGTGGACAACGTCAACAACTCGTTATCGAGGCTATTTTAAAGAAACTAACAAGTGTTGGTTCTGTAACAAAAGTTGGCAACATCATTGATGATATTAACGGCCAATTCGTTACAAACTTAACATTTGATGATATGCTTTCATTCTATAAATATGGATCGGATTCGGAAATTGAGAAATTACAAATCCAAGGTGATGATTGCTATATGGCAAAAGGTGACGATACTTGTAGCAAATCTGCTGGTGGTGGTCGAACTTACTACTACAATCCAGATAAAAAAGAATTAGCTAATGTTACAAATGAACTTCGTACTCATCTTGGACTACCTGCATATACAAAGTTTGACTCAGACTCTGATTCGAAAAAGACAAAAGAATCTAAGTCTGAAAATTCAAGTGAACGCGAATCAAGTAACCATGAAGTGAAAAATAAGAACAAAAATAGCAGTGAAGATACAGAAACATCGTCTAACGACAATGAATAGTAAAGAAGCCGTACTCTATGGAGGTAGAGTACGGCTTCTTTTTATTTCTTCAGAATTAAAAATCAGAACTTTCTAACTATCTTTTTTAATATTTTTAAATTATAATAAATAGTAGCAATCTATTCCAATTATCAGGGGGCTCATACATATGAAAGCTGCAGTAAAACATAACATCTCAGATTTTAAAGACTACTTAAAATCCAACGATATATACATGGAAGAAAATATAGATGAAAATGATGGCTCTGTTCATTTTTCAGTAGGATTAGAGACTGAAGCTGGCGCAAAAATTCAACTTATCGCTGCTTTCCAAAACGAACATCCTACGGTGGATATATACTGCTTCAATGTTGCTCACGTACCTGATGCAACATCAACAAATGATATTTTACATGTCATCAATGAATTAAATACATCTTATCGCTTTGCAAAATTCACATTAAATAAGCAAAATGCAATTGATATTTCAACATCTCTTGCATTCTCAGAACCAAACTTTAATCCAGCACTTGTCTTTGAACATACGAGAATGCTATATAAATTAGCGAATGACGAATATAAAAACTTAATGAAAGTTATTTGGGCATAAATAAAAGGATGGGCTGCAAGCAGCCCATCCTTTTATTTCGATATCATATCAATCCACATCTTAATAGCAGTGCCGACAATTAAAATCGATAACATATATTGTAGTACTTTTTGATTTATCCTCTTCCCGACTCGCGCTCCAAGTGGCGCAGCAAATATACTTGCAACCGCAATAATTAGAGCTGGAATGATAACTACTTGTCCAGTAATCACTTTTCCAGTCGTAATCCCTACTGAGGAAATAAACGTAATAGCGATAGATGTCGCTATCGTCATGCGCAATGGTAATTTTAAAATAACTAGCATAATAGGAACTAAAAGAAACGCACCTCCAGCTCCAATAATGCCCGAAACACCTCCTACAATAAACGCTAACACACTTGCTAACCATTTATTATACTTAACTGCTCCACTATTATTTTTCTTCGGTACAAACATCATCATAGCTGCAATGGTCGCCAATACTGTATAAACAACATTTACAGCGTGTTCATCTAATAGATTTGCACTAAAACTTCCTATAAAACTTCCTATTAATATACTAGCTCCCATATACACAACTAACATTTTATTCATATCAGTACTTTTCCGATATGCCCAGGCACCTGCAAAAGTTGCAAAGAATACTTGTACCGCTGTAATACCGCTCACTTCATGTGACGTATAGCCAGTAAATCCTAGCAATACTGGAATGTATAAGATCATCGGATAATTAATAATCGCGCCACCAATCCCAACCATTCCTGATATAAATGATCCTATAAACCCAATTATAAAAAGTAATACGACTAAGCTCATCTTACATCCCCCGCCTTCTAAAAAGAAGGTGATTTAAATGAATAAGTTTACATTCCCATCCGAAGCATCTGCTAAATATGCCCCTACACCTGCAAACTCTACGCCTTCCATAATCTCTTCCTCTTTTAACCCTAATAAATCTACTGTCATTTGACAAGCTACAAGTTTAATCCCCTGTTCTTTTGCCAAATCAATTAAATCTGGCAAAGGCATTGCATTATGTTTTTTCATAATGCCTTTAATCATCTTTGGTCCCATACCAGCAAAATTCATTTTGGATAACCCCATCTTATCAGCACCGCGTGGCATCATTCTTCCAAATACTTTTTCTATAAATGTTTTCTTTACATTCACATATTCATCTTTCCTTAAAGCATTTAATCCCCAGAAAGTATGAAAAATAGTTACCTCTTGATCATACGCCGCTGCGCCATTTGCAATAATATAAGCAGCCATTGCTTTATCGTAATCTCCGCTAAATAAAACGATTGTTGTTTTCTTCTGTTGTTCCATATTGTTCTCCCTCCGATTACCTATAGGGGTATTTTTATTTATAAAAATTGTTTCTCCCTATTCTACTTTTCCTTCCCAAGCTAACATACCACCTACCACATTGATTACTTGAAAACCGTAACTTTCTAAAAATTGAACAGCTCTTGCACTTCTCCCGCCTGAACGACAAACGATAATATATTCCTGATTTTTATTTAATTCATGCATACGAAACTCTAATAGTCCTAGTGGAATATTACATGCTTCTGGAATTTTCCCTTCAGCTACTTCTTCTACTTCACGTACATCCACAATATTTACCGCTTCTTTACGCAACAATTTTTCTTCTAATTCTTTTGTAGTCATTTCTTTCATTTTAAATTTCCTCCTCACAAACCATTCATACCACCTGAAACGTTTATTACTTGCTGAAACCCTAGTTTTTTCAATACCTTTGCTGCTTGCTTACTTCTCATTCCACTTTGGCAAATAACGATTACTTCCTTATTCTTATCTAATTGATTCGCCTTACTTGCTAGATCATTTAGGGGGATATTTTGAAAGCCTTTCATATGATTCCCTCTATATTCACCTACTGTACGGACATCAATAAAATACTTCCCCTTTTTCCCCACTATACTTTTCAATTCTTTGCCATTTATATTTTGAACACCTTTCACTGGTAAAAATCGTGAAATAACAAACCATGCAGCAAGTACAATGAAAAGCGTACTTAATATTGTGTTCATATAACCAACCTCTCTATATTTACAAAACTATTGCTTCACTACGCCTTCCTAATCCAAAACTTCAGCACATCGCCTTCTTCTTCAAGCTTTACGATGTCATGGCCACATTTATTTGCCCACGCTGGAATATCCTTAACTGACCCTTTATCCGTTACATGTATTTCTAACACTTCTCCAGTTTGCAAAGTATCCATTGCTCTCTTTGTTCTTACAATCGGCATTGGACATGCTAAACCTTTCGCATCTAACACTTGTTTTATATTCATCATCAATTCCTCCATTTTTTATTTATTTCATTATTCGTGCACTGCACAACGATTTGGACCAATCTCCATTTCACGCTCTTTATCCACACTTGGGTGAATTTTACCCATATTGGTTTGACGAATTTCTTCATATGCATTTGGCTGAGGTGGTAAGTTTTCTGTTACAACTTTACGGAACTCTCCCTCATCCTCAATATTTAATCCTGCATTATGCTCAAATAAATCTTTTAATTTTGCACTAACAATACCACTTTCGTTCATTTCACTTATTTTTGAATAATGAGCCGGTAACACAACTAAATTTTGAGATAGCTCTTTATATCGGCTATACAAAGTATTACGTAAATCACTCACCCAATCTTCAGCCTTACCAGCAAGATCAGGACGCCCAATTGAATCTACAAATAAAATATCGCCTGATAATAAATAAGAATCATCTACAATGAATGACGTACTTCCAATCGTATGCCCTGGTGAGTATAACGCGTCAATTTCAATTTTAGTACCCCCCACCGTAATAACAGATCCTTCAACGAGCGGTTCGTATGAGAAAACGACTTCCTCCGCATCTTTTGGCGGTAACCAATACGTACCCCCTACTTTTTCCGCTAACTTACGTCCTCCAGAAATATGGTCTGCATGTAAATGTGTATCCATTACATTCTTAATCGTAACGCCATGCTCTTTCGCAAACTCTTCATATGCCTCGGCTGTCCTTACCGCATCAATAACTGCTGCTTCACCGTTTGAAACGACCATATAAGATAAACAGCCTTTTCCTAGGCGGTTAAACTGATACATACTTCCGCCATTTTTTAAATCTCCAACTTTTATAGGCTTTACATATTCACTCCAAGCTTTCATGCCACCAGCTAAATAATAAATATTTTGTAATCCCGCCTCTGTTAATTGCTCTGCCACAAATATAGAAGACCCTTCTTTTGCACATACTACTAAAACATCTTTATCTTTAGGTAATTCACTTACAATATGATCTACACCATCTAACAAGTCAAAGTAAGGTTTATTAATAGAAGAAACTTGTTTCCCTTCAATTTTCCAATCTTCATAATCCGTCTCATTACGAACATCTAAAATGAATAACTCTCCGAATAAAACTTGCTCTGCCACATCTTTTGCTTGTAACGGTTTAACATTCATTTCATTACCCCCATAGGTATATTTTCTTTCAAAAAAATTTACTTCTCTATATTCCCTTTCCACTCTAACATGCCTGGGATGACATTTTTCACATTTGCATAACCTTTCTCTTTCAACATGTGGCAAGCTACATCACTACGGTTACCAGTTCGACAAATAACATAAATTTGCTTCATCTTATCTAATACTGCACTGTCTAATTCACCTAATGGCACCGAAATGGCGGATGGAATATGGCCAAAAGCAAATTCCGCTGCTTCGCGAACATCTAATACAATGCTCTCTTCTCCATGAGACAATATAGACTGTAATTCTGCATTCGTAATTGTATGTGGATATTTCACAACTTCATTCACTTCATGCTCGTTTGCTTTCCTAACATAATGCACCAATACATCACCCTCGTGTTTCGTCCCGATATATTGATGTCCTACTTTACTCGCCCAACTTTTTATATCTACCGTAGATCCTTTATCTGTTGCCTTAACTTCAATCACTTGCCCTGGTGCCAATCCTTCTATCGCCTTCTTCGTTTTCACAATAGGCATCGGACAAGCCAAACCTTTACAATCTAAACTCATATCCACTTTTATACTCATAATCGATTCCTCCACAATTCATATACACATACCTGTAGGGGTATATTAAAACGTTTTTGAAAATCTGTCAACACTTACGTTTGACAGATTATCGGCTTTTTACAAGTAATTGAACAGCTTCTTTAATTAACTCTTCATTTGAACCATTACCACTTTCAAACTGTTCACGCAAACACTGCTCTAAATTCGTTCCAACAACGAGTCCAATTGTACGATCAAGTGCAGAACGAGATGCTGTTAACTGTGTAATAACTTCTCGGCAATCTTTTCCTTCTTCCATCATACGAAGCACACCACGAACTTGACCTTCAATACGTTTCAATCTATTTTTCATATCTTGATTATATTCCATTCTATAATCACCTCATTACCATTATGTCACCATTTATAACCTATGACAATATATTATACCCTATAGGGTATTTTGTAAACCCCTATTTTTAATTTTTGTCTTATATGTTCGCGAAACAAAAATTAAAACCTTAATCTATAGGTTTTCATCTTTCACTAAATCTTGAAGTAGAAGATGAAAAATATCAATATACAACACGTTCTGGCAATACTGTCCCATACAATTTAAAACCACCATCTACATTCTTTACCTTATATCCTTTTTCCATTAACATACGCGCTGCAACATACCCTCTCATACCAAGTTGGCAAGTGATATATATTTCTTTTTCCATTGGCACTTCATCCAATCGATCACGTAATTCATCTAACGGAATATTAATAGAGCCTTCAATCATTCCCTGTTTTAGTTCGTTAGGCTCTCGAACATCAATAAGGTACCCACCATTTTCAACAATGTGATCTATTTCATGCCATTGCACTGTGTCCACAAAACCATCTACTATATTACTTGCGGCATACCCCACCATGTTTACTGGATCTTTTGCAGAAGAATACGGCGGGGCATATGATAATTCTAAATCTGGTAAATCGATTACAGTTAAATTTGCCTTCATTGCCGTTGCAATAACATCGATACGCTTATCTACTCCATCACGCCCTAAAGCCTGTGCTCCGTAAATTTTTCCGCTTTCTTTATTAAAGATTAATTTTATTAGCACTGGCGTAGCATTCGGATAGTATCCCGCATGAGAATTTGCCTGTACATGTACTACCTCATAGGGTATATTTAATCGTTTTAATATTTTCTCATTTACTCCAGTCGAAGCAACTGTTAAATCAAAAACTTTAGCCACAGAAGTTCCCATCGTACCTTTATATAAAGAATCTGTATGCCCATGAATAATATCTGCTAACATGCGACCTTGACGATTAGCTGGCCACGCTAAAGGAATCATCGTTTCTGTTTCTGTAACAAAATCTTTCACTTCAATCGCATCACCAATTGCATATACATATGGGTCAGATGTTTGAAATTTCTTATTTACCTTTATCGTTCCTTTAACTCCTAATGCTAATCCTGCATCTTTCGCTAAACTACTCTCTGGTTGTACACCAATTGCTAAAATAATCATATCTGTTTTTATAACTGAGCCACTTTTTAAACGTACAACAGTCCCATTCTCTTCTAACGCATCTACACCATCTTCAAAAACAAGCTCAACATTGTGCACCTTCATATGCTCATGTACATATGCCGCCATTTCGTAATCAATTGGTGGCATCACTTGATTTGCCATCTCTACAAGAGTAACCTCAATCCCGCGTTCTCTTAAATTCTCAACCATTTCCACTCCAATAAATCCTCCACCAATAACCGTCACATGACGTGGTTTCTTCTCATCAATATACGCTTTTATACGATCTGTATCAGGTACATTTCGTAACGTAAACAACGCCTTCGCTTCTTCAATGCCCGGAATAGGTGGAACAATTGGTTTCGCCCCTGGTGAAAGAATCAAAACATCATATTCCTCGTTATATGTTTCATCTGTAGTTACATTCTTTATCGTAATTGTTTTCTCTTCTTTATTAATCTTTACCACTTCACTCAATACACGTATATCTAAATTAAAACGCTTTGACATCCTTTCAACAGTTTGTACTAATAATTTTTGTCTTTCTGTAATGACACCGCCAATATAATATGGCAATCCACAGTTTGCAAATGAAATATATTCACCGCGCTCAACCATAATAATTTCATCTTCTTCACTTAAACGACGAAGCCTTGCAGCTACTGATGCCCCGCCGGCAACTCCGCCTACTACAACTATTTTTCTGGACATATTTCGAACCTCCATATTATTTAATTTTTCTCATGTATCACACAGAAAAAACCTATACCTGTATGGGTATATGATAGAGTATAAAAAATTTAATTTCAATCAATATGTCTTTCTTTCACAAATTTGAAACAAATAAAAAAGAACTTAGATATCTCCAAGTTCTTTACGAATGAAGCAATCCATCGTTCCATTTTCATACTTCCTATAATCTCTTTGTAAAACTATACTCCATGTTCCCGCCTAGCGCTGCCGCTGTATCACCAGTTTCTCTAAAATCATGTGTATATATTTTTTCAAATGAACCGAAATCTACTTGCTTATAAAATTCAAAACAAGGGAATCCATCATGCTCTCCTTGAATATCAATACTACCATCCTGTTTCACACATACATTTAATACATAATCCACAGGAGGTGCATATACATTTAATGGATTACTTGCACTCGCACTCATTTTGAATTGCACACCTTCAGAATTCCATGTGATATCAGTGCACACAATATTTTCTGTACTTGCTTTCCCTGTTCTTTTATTCACAGAACCATCTGGATTCGTAACCTTCTCTGTCGTAATACCCGTGTTCGCATATGAAAACACTTCTTCTTTATAAAAATCCACTACTACCTCTTGCTCAACTCTAGAGCGCATCACATTTACCGCATACGGTGTGAATTCACGTGAATCACCTTCGAATTGAATTATTTTTCCTGTTTCCATATCTTTCTTAGCTTCTGTCCAAGAAATTGGAATGAATACACTGGCTCTAATTTTTACGATATTAGTCATCAGAAACACCTCTATAATTTTATTTTAGATATTGAATGCTTATTAAATAAAACAGACCATAATTTCAATCCTAAAACCAATAGATTTCTCTTTTACTTTTCTATTTCCTTCTAAAAAATAGCGCTATATTTATGTTTAGACTGTCGTTTTAAAGCTATATTCCATCTCTCCAGCTAGTGCTGCTGGAGTATCATTTGTTTCTCTAAAATCATGTATATATATTAGTTCAAACGAACCAAAATCTACTTGTTTATAAAATTCATAGCAAGGGAAACCATCATGTACACCTTCAATATTCACAGTACCACTTTCATTAGCTCGTATAGTCAAAAAATAATCAGCTGCAGGTGCTGCTGCGTTTAAAGGATTACTTGCACTTGCTCTCATTTCAAATGAAACTTCATCTTCACTCCATACAATATTTGTACATACAATATTTTCTGTACTTGTTTCTCCCTTTTGATACTCAATTGAGCCATCTGGATTTGTAATCTTCACGGTGACGATACAAGCATCTGCATATGTGAAAATTTCTCTTTTATAAAAATCAATATTTACTTCTTGTTCTAACCTTGAACGCTTTGTGTTCACAGCTTGTGGTGTAAACTCACGTGCATCTCCAGCATATTCAAACACTCTTCCTGTTGCAGGGTCCTTAATAGGTTCCAGCGATGCATACGGTGCAAATACACTCCCTCTAATTTTCACGATATTAACCATGTGAAACCTCCATTGATTCTATATTATATAAATCATTATTTGTTCTACCAACATAATATAGTCAATTTGATTGACTATATTACGCATAGTACAATAGGTATTACATATAGTCAACTTAATTGACTACAAGTACGGAGGTTATATACATGAATCAAACATTCAACGAGTTAGATCTTACATCACTTTTATCATTATCATTTAGCACATTAATCACTGAGCTACATGACAAATTAAGTGAATTAGGATTTGAAGATATTAGGCCAGCACATGGTTTTATGTTCAAACGCATCCTTCCTAATGGGGCAACTGGTATAGAGCTAGCTGAGTATTTGGGGATTTCCAAACAAGCTGTAAGTAAAATGGTGGATTCTCTTGAGAGTAATGGCTACGTTACACGCAAAACACATCCTACTGATAAAAGAGGTAAAATCATCGTTTTAACCGCACGTGGTTTGTCAGTAATGAAAGCAAAAGAAGAAATAGTAGCTGAAATAGAACAGCGATGGATTGAAAACATAGGTACAGAACGAATGCAGATGCTAAAAGAAGATTTAACAACATTCGTTACTAAAGAAAATACAGAGAAATTATCATCAAATATACGACCTGTCTGGTAAACAAAAAACGAATCCATTTTGATTCATCTTCTTCAAAATGGATTCGTTTTCATTTCATCTTTTTCACATACAAAAACTGTCCCGTAAATACGTTCTTCAACATTATTTATGCCTGTCTCTCTATGATATCCGACAAAATCAATACCTACAGGCGGCGTAATATCAACCTTACATACCCCTATTTTGCTCATTTGGATCACTCCATTTCTCTATGTAACTCCCTTTTTTCAAGAATAGCATATTTTTCCTATTTTAAATAAAAAAGAACGGACACAGTATCCTATGTCCGTTCTTCCCCTCACACATACTTCCGATGCACCATCTTCCCATCATAAGAAAACACAACGCCCTTACTCTCCACAATGGACTCCATATGCACCGTTCTTCCCCATAGCTGATGAAGATATGGTAATACTTTTTCTAAGTATTTTAAATCGAGCTCGATTCCTTCGTAACTATGTTTAATGTATAATTCTCCGTTCTTTAAGTAGTCTCCATCTTCTACTACTAAGTACGGGAACCCACCATTTGTCCGCATATTTACGAGTTGATCACGCACATTCTCCCATTCTTTATCTATTACTTTATATTCTTTTCCTTGGCGCTGGAATAAGTACATATCTTCTCGCATAACAAGATCTTTATTTAAGTAGTTTCTTAGGAACGATACGTCCCATTCAATTTCGCGTACTTCAAACATTTTGTCACGGCCAGATCCTGGTTTTACGCCTCGTCGTTTCATTTCTTCAGTCGGATTATTGTACCGTTCTTCAATATCTTCAAAGATTTTAATACCGAGGTAGTATGGATTAATACTTGTTTTTGATGGCTGTACAACACCTGCATTTAATTTCGCAAATTCAATTGCTTCATCAGAGGTTAAGTCCATTTCACGAAGTATGCGTTGATGCCAGTAGGATGCCCAGCCTTCGTTCATGATTTTCGTTTCAAGCTGTGGCCAAAAATATAACATTTCTTCGCGCATCATCGTTAATATATCACGCTGCCAATCTTCTAATTCACGGCTATATTCTTCAATAAAGAGAAGTAAATCTTTCTCTGGTTGTGGTGGAATTTTCTTCTTTTTACGCACATTGGAACGTTCCTGCTTTTTATTGCGATTATCTAAATTCCATAAATCATCGTATTGCGACACCTTTTTCTTTTCTACTTCTTCCTCTTCTAAATCATCAATACTCCATGCGAGCTTCGGACGCATAAGCGACGGATCAATATGCTCTTGAATGGCAAGTACGGCATCTAAAAATGTTTCTACCTCTGCCTTTCCGTACTTATGCTCATACGCTTTCACACGGTCCGCTGTTGCCGCCATACTCTCTACCATATCTCGCTTCGTATTTGAAAAACGAATATTATTTTTGAAGAAATCACAGTGTGCTAAAACGTGCGCTACAATTAATTTGTTTTGAATTAAAGAGTTCGTATCTAATAAAAAGGCGTAACATGGATCAGAGTTAATAACGAGTTCGTATATTTTACTAAGTCCTAAATCGTATTGTAATTTCATTCTGAAAAATTGTTTTCCAAAACTCCAATGTGAAAACCTTGTCGGCATCCCATATGCACCAAATGTATAAATAATTTCCGCTGGACATATTTCATAACGCATCGGATAAAAATCAAGCCCAAATCCAGTCGCAATTTCCGTAATTTCCGCAATCGCATATTGCAGTGCTTTATCATCACTTGCTCTCATTATTTTCCCTCCTTACACTTTCCCTTAAGAAAGTGTATGATGAAGAACAAGCTTTCATGAGGATTGATTGCATAATAAAAAGACACCCCCGCAAAAACGAGAATGTCTCATCTATTAACCTTCAATAATCTCCATCTTCTCCGTAATCGGAGTACGTGCTTTTCCCTCTGGCGCTTTATCGAAATAGCCGATATGAAGAATTCCAACGATACGTTGGCCTCTTGTTAAACCGATTCCTTCTATAAATAATGGATTGTAGTTTAATCCGCCTGATTTCCAAACGCAACCTAATCCGCGTTCCCAAGCAAGAAGTTGGAAGTTTTGCATGAATGCACATGTTGCAGCATAATCTTCATCACGTTGAATTTGACGCGGATCTTCATTTATATATACAACGATTTGTGCAGGCGTGCTTAAAAAACGATCTGATAAAATTTTACCGCGTTTCGCTCTTTCTTCTTCCGTGAAAGAGTTTAATACTGCATCTACTAATTTCTTGCGGCCTTCTCCGATGTATAGTTTACAATTCCATGGTTCACGGTGCTTATGATTTGGTGCCCATGTTGCATCGTTTAATAGTTCAATTAATAAATCTTTTTCTACTGCTTTGTCTGTAAATGTACGAACAGAACGTCTTTCTTTAATCACATTAGCGATGGAAGTATATGTAGTCATATTTATCTCTCCCTTATTTTTATCTATATGTATAAGTTTATCGTCATCATTGATATTGATTTTCAATTTCGATTATACCTTAGTTTTTTACTATTAATCAATGTTTTATGTTGGAAAACTTCTAAAAACGTCATTTCATACTGTGAATAAAAAAACTTGATTTGTTCACAAGTATTTCACATTTTATGGAAATGATATGTGTACAGTTTTCTACATTATCCATCTAGGAGGAGTTTACATGTACAAAAAAATCGCTGTTTGTATGACTATGGCAGCATTATTATGCGGGATATCCACCTTCCCTACATCCGCTGCCACACCAAAAGAAGTAACAATGCATCACCATAAACCAATTCCAGAAGAAGAAGTGCAATCGCTAGAAAAACTCGGCTATAACAAACATGAAATTTGGAAAGCTGCTCATATTGCAAGAATTAGTAATAAAGAAATAAAAGATGTTTTAGCTTACTATAAGCAAAATAAATCTTGGGAGAAAACAGCCGAGCATTTCGGTGTAGATCCAAGTAAGCTGAAAAAGCATCATATGAATAAAGAAACAAAGCAAGCACTGCTACAACAGTTAGCAACTATGCAAAAATCCACACCTGATCAGCTAAAGCAAAAAATGAAAGAATATAACATCAAATTGCGTCATCTTACTGTGTTAACAATCATCTCTCAAAAAAGCAATACCCCTCTTGATGATGTATTAAAAATGAAAAAAGATGGAATGGACATTAAACAAATTGCCGAAAAATTAAATGTAAAAAGAGAAGATATACGAGCGGAAATGATGAAATTAGTGAAGTCTATTAAAGAACAAAAAACAAATTAAAATGCTAAAAAGGAAGAGGCTTTCACTACTCTTCCTTTTCTTTATGAACTTTCAATTTTTAAGTATAAATTCCCGTCTTTCCCAAAAACTAACACAAGTAAATGATGTAAGTTAGGGGTGAGAAAATGTTCGGTTTATCATCTAAGAAATCAAAAAAGACTAATACAAAAACACTTTGTTCTATCCCAGAATTTATACAAACCATGAAAGAATCAAGCGATTTTGTCTCTTATAACATACTTAAAGATGAAACGTTGTGCTTGTTTTATTATAAATCTGTCGTGGAAGCACTTATTATTAAACAATTCATTTTAACTCCTATAAAAAAGGAATCGGAACAAATCCAAAACATCTCTGATTTATGTAATATTATCTCTATTGAAGACATTATTACCTCCCCTTCTATTGATGATATTCGTGAAAAATTATTAGGTGGATATATTTTAATACGCTTAAAAAACAATTCGAATCCTGATCAATATGCTTTAATTCGTGCCGAAAGTACTGTTTTAGGAAAACGATTATATAACGATACAGAAAATGAGTATAGCGTAATCGGGCCTAAAATCGGTTTCGTTGAAAACCTTGATACAAATATCCACTTATTACGCCGAAATATCGTAACGGAGCAACTCATTTTTAAAGAAGTTACCGTCGGATCTATATCAAAAACAAAAGTAGCAGTTGCTTATATAGAAGGAATTACAAATGAACAATTTGTCAACACCGCAATTCAACGGCTAGAAGACATTGACTTTGATGTCCCATTTGATTCAACTATGATTGAGCAATTTATTAGTGATAATAGCAATTCACCTTTTCCTGTTCTATTACCTACAGAACGATTAGATCGAGCTGTATTTGCATTAATTAACGGGGAAGTTTTAATTTTAACAGATGGCTCTCCATATGCTTTATCAGGACCAACAACGTTACTGGATTTTTTCATTTCACCAGAAGATTATTATTTACCGTGGATGATTGGATCGTTCTTTCGTATTATTCGTTTTTTCGGAGCTATATTTTCTCTGTTTTCCTCCGCTATTTATACAGCGGCTTTAACATATCATTATCAAATGATTCCTGCCGATTTACTAGGTCCTATTATTTTCTCGAGAGCTAACGTACCTTTCCCTCCTATTCTAGAAGCACTCTTTTTAGAAATTACAATCGAATTACTTCGTGAAGCGGGAGCGCGTTTACCGACAAAAGTCGGACAAACGATTGGGATTGTTGGGGGGATTGTAATTGGCCAAGCATCTGTTGAAGCGGCTTTGACAAGTACAATTTTATTAATTGCAGTTGCTTTATCCGCTCTTGCATCTTTCACAACACCGACTGTAAAGATGTCTTCTACTATCCGGTTGTTACGCTTTCCTCTTATTCTTTTAGCCGGTGCATTCGGAGGATTAGGCCTTATTGTCGGATTTGTATTTATTTTAGCTCATTTAATTAAATTAAAATCACTTGGATCACCTTATTTATTACCTTTATATCCATTTCGTGGTTTAAGTACAGCAGAAGGTTTTCTTCGATTACCATTTAGTCAAACGGCACAAAGACCTTCTTTTCTTAGACCAAAATCAAAATGGCGCTATAATCCAAACAAATCGAAGCAAAAACGTGATGGTGAGAATGAATGAAAAAAGTTTTATTGCACCTTATCATTATCTTCTTCGTTTTACAAACTGGCTGTACACAAACGTATATAGTGGATGCACAGCGTATTATTCATATTGCTGGATTTGACATCACAAAAAACAAAAGATTCCAAGGAACTATCTTATTCCCTGAATACACACATGGTGTAAAATCTAAGCCAGAGACGCAATCAACATCTGCTCGTTCACTTGAAACAATCGCTTCACGATTAAATGCTAAATCTCCTCACAATGTCGTTGTAGGTCAAATGCGTGTTGTCCTATTTGGAAAAGCTCTAGGAGAACGCGGAATGGGAGAGATTATTACTAACTTACAACGTGACCCAAATATCGGACGCGATGTACAACTAGCAATTGTAGATGGATCGGCTGAAGAGCTTTTAAATTACGGAAAAAAAAATGGGTCTTTATATATTGCTGATTTACTCGAACAAAATATAAGAAATGAAAACATTCCACAAACCGAATTAAACATTTTTTTATATAATTATTACTCTTCCGTATGTGATGCCTATGTTCCTTATATTAAAATGGACGATAATCATTCTGTCGCTGTCAAAGGGCTTGCCTTTTTAAAAGGCGATAAAGTCGTCATGTATACGGATAAAAGACATTCTGTTTTAGCAAAATTACTTATTAATCCTACGAAAAATGGACGTTACGAAGCAGCGATAAAAAAGGATAAACATAAAGGTATGGTTGTTATACAAAACTTAGCTGGGGAAAATAAGTATAATATAGATCAAACTGGCGACATACCAAAAGTAAAAATCGATTTAAAATTAAATGGATTAATTAAAAACTCTCCTAATTGGATTGATTTAAGAAAAGAAACAAATATCAACTATATAAAAAAACAAATTGAACGAAATGTTGAAAAAGACTGTGAAGATCTAATAAAACAATTTCAAGAAAAGGAAATTGATCCTTTAGGAATACGAGATGAAATTAGAAGCCATACGAGAAAATGGAATATAACACAAATTCGAAATATGTATAAAAATGTAGCGGTGGATGTAAATTTAGATCTTAATATTGTACAATCTGGAATCGGAGAATAGTGAGGTGAAATAAGCAATGAATACAATGAATACAATGAATAAAACAAAGACAGTCTCTCCATATTTTGCATTTATTTTATTGCATTCTCTCCAGATTGGTATAGGAATTCTCGGATATCAACGTGTAATTTTAAAAAACGCTGGTTATGATGCCTGGATTTCTCTTATTATTGCGGGAATTGCAACTCATATTGTGCTGTTTTGTATGTTAAAAATGCTTGAAAAAGACGGAGATTTAATTAGCATTCATACAACAACCTTTGGAAAATGGGTTGGCTCTATATTTTCTGTAATTTTCACTCTTTATTGCTTATTATTTTGCCTTACTGTTCTTCGTACATATATGGAAGTGATACAAGTTTGGATTTTCCCTACCATTAAGTTATGGAAACTTACGCTTATGTTTTTATTAGTCACTTACTACATTATAAAAGGTGGCTTCCGTTCTGTGACAGGGATATGTTTTTGGGGTATTGTTCTTCCTATGTTCGTTGTATTCTTTTTAGTCTATCCGATGAAGTATGCACATTTTCGTAATATTTTACCTATTTTTACACATTCACCTTTTGACATGCTTATATCTGCAAAACACTCTGCATTGGAATTTCTAGGGTTTGAAACAATTCTTATCTTTTATCCCTTTATTGAAAAAGGAAAATCTTTAAAGCGATGGGCCCATGCTGGAATTGCTTTTAGCACCTTAATTTATGTAGTTTTAGCTATCGTATCTTTTATGTATTATAGCGAGGGACAATTAAATCGTACTATATGGCCTACTTTAACGATGTTAAAAATAATTAAAGTTCCTTTTATCCAGCGCTTTGAATATATTATTATTTTCGTTTGGTTTTTAATTATTTTACCAAACCTCTGCTTAACTATTTGGTCATCATGTCAAACGATGAAGCGTTCCTTTCATATTTCATTTAAATTTACATTACCGTTTTTTATTTCCATCGTCTTTATAGCTTCATTATTTTTCACAAACCGCGAAAGTATCAATACATTAAATACAGTGCTTTCTCAAGCTGGCTTATATATTGTATACGCTTATATCCCGATTTTATTTCTATTCCATTCATTACGATGGCACTTCAAAAATCGTTCAAAAAAAACTTCTCCCTAGGTGTCCCTTAGTCTGATACAATTTGATTAATACATTTGTAAAGGGGACAAGCGAATGAAAAAGTATGTATTTTCTTTACTTGCAGTACTAAGCTTAATTCTTGCTGGGTGCGGAAGTACTAGTACAAATGACCAAAAATCTTCTGAATCAAAAAAAGAAGAACATGACCACGCATCGCACACTCAGCAAGCTGACATTCAAGAGAAAACAAAAGGAGTCGACACACTTCCGACCTTCCTAGATAAGCTTGATCCACAAATGAAAGATATTTACACCGTCGCTGGACAAAATGCAGAGCTATTAGATTGGATTCCATGCTATTGTGGTTGCGGTGAAAGTGTAGGACATAAAAATAATAAAAACTGCTTTATTCGTGAAATTAAAAAGAATGGTGAAGTTGTTTGGGATTCCCACGCAACGACTTGCGTCAATTGCCTAGAAATCGCAGTTGAATCTGCTTCCATGAAACAAAAAGGAAAATCAACGCTTGAAATTCGTAACTATATCGATAATAAATACAAAGAAGGCTATGGCAAACCAACACCTACGCCAATGCCAAAAGCTTAAAAAACGAGGAAACTCCTCGTTTTTTCTTTTCATTCACTTTTTTTCTTAACAAATTCTTTCAAGTGTATTTCCCCTTACTTATCACACACTATATATAACTCTCGGTAAGGAGGGTACACAGTGCAAACATATAACGACTATGATAAAGCTCTCTATTACACGTATTGCTGTAATTGGGATAAATTACTCGTTCTCATGGTTCAAACGAACGATCAATTATTTTCTAAACGTATTGAGCATTTTTTACACGCTTATCAATACAGTAAAGAACTGCCAGAAGTTGATAAACAATTGCAGCTCCTATTTCAATATATTGACCACGCATCCCAAAAGTCGCATGTAGAAGAAGTAGAACAAATTCAAATGTAAAATATAGCGCTATTCTCTTTCGGAGAATGGCGCTTTTTTAAAATGTTTATATCAATAAAAGTTTCTCCTTATAAAACTTTTATTGATAAACATATTTTTTCTTTCTTTTCCATACCACTTCATACTATAATTTAGTATGTAACTATTATAAGAGAGGTATAAAATATGGGACGAGAAAAAAAGCAAGAATATGCTTTACTTACCGCATGGGGAGCTTCTTTTATCGCTACACTAGGAAGTCTGTACTTTTCCGAAATCATGAAATTTGAGCCTTGTGTTCTTTGTTGGTATCAACGTATTTTTATGTATCCATTCGTTTTATGGCTCGGTATCGCTGTAGCAAAGAAAGATTATCGCATTGCAAGTTATTCTTTACCAATCGCAACTATTGGTGCTTTTATTTCTTTATATCACTATGCAATTCAAAAAGTCGCAGCATTTTCAGCTGCTGGGGCAGCTTGTGGACGTGTACCATGTACGGGAGAATACATAAACTGGTTCGGCTTTGTGACAATCCCGTTTTTAGCACTTATCGGCTTTATTACAATCGCTGTTTGTAGCTTTATTGTCATCAAAAACAAATAAGGAGATGAAAGAATGAAAAAAATGCTTATATTTGGTGGTATTATTATCGCCTTGTTTGCGGCAATTTTCGCTGTAACACAAATGGAAGAAAAAAACGCTTCAACTAGCCAAAAAATTGATAATGCTACTGGTAGTCAAACAGATGGTCCTGATTACTACACAAATAAAATCTCACTTTCAGATCTTCAAAAGAACTTAAAAGAGAAAAAAGAAGAAACAGTATACTTTTATCAAACATCTTGCGTTCATTGCCAAAAATTATCTCCTGTCGTAGTGCCAATGGCTAAAGACTTAAACGTTGATATGAAAGTTATGGATATTGAAAAATTAGATGCTCCTTGGGATGAATATAAAATTCAAGGTACACCAACAATCATTCATTTTAAAGATGGCAAAGAAGTGAGCCGTATTAGCGGTGAACAGCCGAAAGACAAATTAAAAGAATGGCTTGAGCAAACGAAAAAGTAACGAGAAAAGGAAACTCCTTCTACACATGAAATGGGCGTAAAATCCCACACTAATGTATAAGGAGGGGGTTTTATGCCAGAAGTAAGATGTTCTGTTTCCAACTGTTCTTTTTGGGGACAAGGTAACTTTTGTCAAGCAAGTGCGATCATCGTTCAGCCTGATGCAGATGAAACTGGTCAAACTGAAAATGATTCATATACAGCTGCTGTTTTAACCAACGAGACGCTAGAAAGTTCTGTAGCAACGAGTGTAGAGACTTGCTGTCATACATTTAAGCCTAGATATTAACAATTATTCCACCTCATATACGTGAGGTGGTTTTTTCTTTCTCTCTTCTTGTTTACGTCATCTCTAATTCTCCCTATAATAAAGTTAACATTTTTATGAATACGAAGGTGAAATACTATGGCTAAAACAATTGCAGATATCGCCAAATTGGCTGGAGTTGCAAAAAGCACAGTCTCTCGTTACTTAAACGGCGGATATGTAAGTGATAAAACAAAACTTAAAATCGAAGGTATTATTCAGGAAACAAATTTCTCTCCCAATACATTTGCTCAAAGTTTAAAAGCAAAAACAACAAATTTAATTGGTGTCATCATCCCCCGATTAGACTCCTTCGCTACAATGAAAACACTTATCGGGATCGATAAAACATTACAGGAAAATAACTATCAAATGCTTGTAGCAAATGCAAATCAAACAACCGGAACTGAAATACAAGCAATTGAAAACTTTATAAAACAAAAGGTAGCTGGCATTATTTTATTAACAAAAACATTAACGAATGAACATCAAAAAATTATGGCTAATTCAAACATCCCTATTTTATTCGTCGGGCAAGAATATAAAGATCAATATTGCCTCGTTCACGATGATTATGATGCAGCTTATGAGTTAGGGGCATACGTTTTATCGCAAGGCCATCGACATATTGCCTATTTAGGAATAGAAAAAGATGATATTTCTGTTGGAATAAATCGAAAAAATGGTTTTCAAAAAGCAATTGAAAATTTAGAACCGACTTGCAACGTTTCATATTACGAAACAACTTTCCGCATAGAAGATGCCATGAAACAAGTACAACATATTTTAGATAATAATCGCCCAACTCTTATCGTATGTGCTACAGATAACATCGCTCTTGGCGCAATGAAAGTCATTCACTCCCACTCTCTTTCTGTACCAGGTGATATTTCTGTAACAGGATTCGGTGGATATGATATTTCAGAAATGGTACACCCTAGTTTAACGACAATTGCGTTTGACTATGAGTATGCTGGAAAGCTTGCTGCCACTTCTCTTTCACAGCTTGTTGAAAACAAAACTATACCAAAAATATTACACTCTCGTTATACATTAAAAATCCAAGAAAGCGTTGACAAAATATAAAGGCGCTCTATAATAAAATTAAAACCGGTTCCACATTTTAAAAACAGGATTTTCAACATCATTTCCCTGTTTTTTATTTTAACTCTTTGCGGAACCGGTTCCACAAAAGAAAATTTATAGTAAGGGGGAATTTTTATGGATATGAAACAAATTGCAACTCAAGTAATACAGAATATTGGTGGAAAGGAAAACATTGTTCGTGCCACACATTGCGCGACTCGCCTTCGTCTTATATTAAAGGATGATACGAAAATAAACGCTGCAGAAATCGAAAACATCGATGGAGTAAAAGGTGCTTTTGCAACGACCGAGCAATATCAAATTATTTTTGGAACTGGCATAGTAAACAAAGTATATGATGAATTCTCAAAACTAATTGGAATAGCCGAACTAGATTCTACAACATCAAACAATATACCTAAGAAAAAAATGAATCCTATCGCCCGCCTAGCAAAGACACTATCTAATATTTTTGTTCCAATTATTCCAGCTATCGTCGCAAGCGGTTTACTTATGGGTCTACTCGGAATGTTGAAAGCGTTTAAATTAGTTCCTGGAGATCACTCACTTATCCAATTACTTGATATGTTCTCAAGTGCAGCTTTCATCATTTTACCTATTTTAATTGGAGTTAGTGCCGCTAAAGAATTTGGTGGAAACATTTTCTTAGGTGCAGTTGTTGGTGGTATATTAACTCACCCAAACTTAACAAATCCTTGGACTCTTTCAAATGCAAAACCCACTGTTTTACATTTCCTTGGTATGGATATTGATATGATTGGCTATCAAGGTACTGTTTTACCTATTTTATTATGTGTATATGTTATGAGTACAATTGAAAAAGAACTTCGAAAACGTGTTCCGAACTCTTTAGATTTATTAGTTACACCATTCTTAACAATTATTATAACTGGCTTTTTATCACTTATTATTATCGGACCAATTGGATATAAAATCGGTGACGGCATTACGTACCTTTTAAATACAATTTATCAATTTGCAGGACCAGTAGCTGGACTTATATTCGGTGGATTGTATTCAACAATCGTTCTTACTGGCTTACATCATAGCTTCCACGCTATTGAAGCGGGCTTACTCGCAAATAAAGATATCGGTGTCAATTTCTTACTCCCTATTTGGTCAATGGCGAACGTTGCACAGGGCGGTGCTACTTTAGCTGTCTATTTCAAAACAAAAAACAAAAAAACGAAAGAAATTGCAATTCCAGCCGCAGCTTCAGCATTTTTAGGAATTACAGAACCAGCTATTTTTGGTGTCAATTTAAAACTTGGTAAACCATTTATTGCAGCAGCTATTGGCGGCGCAATTGGAGGCGCTTACGTTGTTTGGATGCAAGTGGCGGCTAATGCATACGGTTTAACAGGTATTCCGATGCTTACAATTGTTGCACCTCTTGGCATGATGAACATGATTCACTATATAATTGGTTTCGCTATTGCAGTTATCACTGCTTTTGTTGCCACATTCATTTTATATAAAGAAAGTAAATAATAACGGGGTGAAAACCTATGTCAAAATATAAAACAATACTGCAATCTAATAAAGACGAATTACATTTTTTATATGAAATTGCAAACCAAGATTCATGGAAACCAATTTATCATATCCACCCAACATTTGGATTAATGAATGATCCTAACGGTGTATCATACTACAATGATGAATATCACGTTTTTTATCAGTGGTATCCATTTGGTCCCATTCATGGAATGAAGCATTGGGGGCATGTGAAGTCAAAAGACCTTATTAACTGGGAGCGTATGCCTGTAGCCATCATCCCTACTGAAAGCTATGAATCACACGGTGCATATTCTGGTAGTGCTATCGTAAAAGATGGCCTTCTTCATCTACTTTATACAGGGAATATAAAAAAGCCTGATGATTCCCGTGATGCAAAACAATGTATGGCAACAATGGATTCACAATATACGATGACGAAATATAGTAATAATCCTGTTATTGATATAATTCCTGACGGATATACAAAACATGTACGTGATCCAAAAGTCTGGAAACATAATGATATGTACTATATGTTACTCGGTGCCCAACGTGAAAATAAAACAGGAACTCTATTACTATACAAATCACAAGACCTATACAATTGGCATTTCCAAGGCGAAATTACAACAAACTTAAAAGAATTCGGATTTATGTGGGAATGCCCCGATTACTTCCAATTATCAGGGAAAGATGTACTTCTCTTTTCACCGCAAGGAATTGAAAAAGACGGAGAAAACTTTCACAATGTATACAATGTCGTTTATGCTATAGGCCATTTCGATATTAAAAATTTATATTTCCATGTTGATTCCTATTACGAAGCTGATAAAGGATTCGATTTTTATGCCCCTCAAACTTTAGAAGACTCTACTAGTCGTCGCCTATTGTTTGCTTGGGCAGGATCAAGTGAAATCACATATCCTTCTGATGATTATATGTGGGCTCATTGCCTAACACTTCCACGTGAATTAACATTAGAAGATAACATCTTAAAACAAAAACCAGTTTCAGAATTAACAAAACTACGAACAACAAAAAAAGACATTTCAGGAGATATAACAGCTGGATTAAATGTATTATCAACGCTTGATGATGAAGACTCCTATGAATTAATTGTTACACTTAAAACAGAAGATGCAAAGCGTTTTGGTCTTTCTCTCTTCCACAATGAGGAGGAATGTTTCCCCATTACATTTAATCGGGAACAAGGTACTATTTCTATAGACAGGGGCAACTTCTACCATCAATTTGGCGGAGAATATGGATTTGAACGCTGTAAAAAAATCGATATTCAAGATACGATAGAACTACAAATATTTGTAGATAAAAGCATCGTGGAAATTTTCTTATACGATGGTTCAACAGTCTTTACGTCTCGAGTTTTTCCTCGAAAAGACATGAAACATCATATCGCAATCTTTTCAGATGCAAAACTAAACTTTACCATCACACAATATAAGCTGAAAAGAGGGATTGTATGAGAAATGTCTTTTGTATAGGTGAACTATTAATTGATTTTGTGTGCCGAAATACTAATGTTTCTTTAGTAAACGGTTCAGATTTCGAAAAAAAAGCTGGTGGAGCACCCGCTAACGTTGCTGCTGCGATTACAAAATTAGGTGGACACGCTACATTTATGGGGCAAGTAGGAAACGACCCATTTGGTGAGTTTCTTGAACAAACTTTACAGCGTGCGCAAGTCGATACATCCATGCTCATAAAAGATAAACAAACAACACTTGCATTCGTATCCATCGATCAAGATGGCGAACGTGATTTTACTTTTATGCGTGGTGCAGATGGTGAATATCAATTCAATAGCATTGATTTATCAAAAATACAAACGAATGATTTAATACATTTCGGTTCAGCGACAGCTTTACTATCAAGCCCATTAAAAGAAACGTATTTTCAGTTGTTACAATATGCGAAAGATAAAGGCCATTTCATTTCTTTTGATCCAAATTATCGAAGTGCACTCATTACAAATATAGAACAATTCTCTCAAGATTGTCTAACCTTTATAAAACATGCACACTTCGTAAAAGTAAGTCAAGAGGAAGCTACTATGCTCTCTAAAGAGAGTGATTTACAACAAGCTGCACTCAAATTATTAAATTATGGCGCAAAAGTAG
>NZ_JAKUEU010000052.1:0-35902 GCF_022663075.1 Bacillus cereus group sp. BfR-BA-01441 | reverse complement strand
TGGTAAAATTAATACAGCATTTATTACAACGATTCCTATCTTTAAAAATGGTATCATTCAAGCGGTAAATGCCAAGCGCCAAAAGCTTGTTGCAGATTCTATGGCTGAACTGGATCGCCGTACAAATGAATTACTTAAGAAAAATGCACAAAATATCGCAACGCAAAGTGTAGAAGTAGCGAGATTATCAGGTTCTTCTAGTATTAAGATGGAAACACTTGAGGAAACTTGGAACATTATTTCAAGAGGTATGCAAGAAACACAACAAATTGAAGAACAAAATAAACGTGAGCGTGAAGAAAGCCGCAAGCGTATGGCTACATTAACAGAGAATATCAAAAAAGAATTACAAGGATAAAGTGAAACTTTAATCAGTGGGGTTTTGTTCATCAACACCGATTATTAGCCTTCACCAATTGGACATTTATGGGCAGTTAATCCATCACCTAACTTCTTTGCTCAAACTGAATTTTGAGGTGGGAGTTTTACTGCACGGAAAATAGTAGGATAAATGAAAAGGCAATGAGGACTATTCCTCATTGCCTTTTAGTTTCTCTTCACTAATTTAATAATCTCATTCACAATAAGTGGAATGATACTTAATAAGAGAACAAATCCCCAATCTCGCATCGTTAATGCATGTACACCGAATATATTTGCAAGGGGCGGGATGGAGATGATACAAACTTGCATAAGAACACCGATAAGAAGGGAGAAAACTAAATATTTATTTGTAAAGATCCCAATTGAAAAAATTGATTTCGTTCTTGAACGCAAGTTAAATGAATGAACGAGCTGAGAAAAACTAAGAACGACAAATGCCATCGTTTGAGCGTGTAATAGAGCATCGTCATCAATTCGCTCTGGGAAAAGAGGAAATAAATTTGTATCTCCAGTATAGAATTTTGCTCCGGCGATAAAAGCTATTAGCGTTAAAAGTCCAATGATAACTCCATTGAAAATCAGGAAAGGAACGCTGCCACTAAATAAGCTTTCTTTCGCATGTCGTGGTTTTTCCTTCATCACATCTGGATCTTCAGGATCAACCCCAAGTGATAATGCAGGCAGTGTATCTGTAATTAAATTCACCCACAAAATATGAATAGGTCGTAGTGGTGTTGCCCAGCCGAGTAAAATCGCTAAAAATAAAGCGATAATTTCTCCGAAGTTACAAGAGAGTATGAAGAGAATTGATTTTTTTATGTTACGATAAATATTTCTACCTTCTTCAACGGCTTTCACAATAGATGAGAAATTATCATCTGTTAACACGACGTCTGCTGCCCCTTTTGCAACGTCTGTTCCTGTAATGCCCATCGCAACGCCAACATCAGCTTGCTTTAAAGATGGTGCATCATTGACACCATCACCAGTCATAGAAACGATATTTCCTTTCGCGCGTAATGCCTTTACAATTTTCACTTTATGCTCTGGAGAGACTCTAGCGAATACATTTAAATGATTAATTTTGCTAGCTAGTTCTGTATCAGAAATGTTATCTAATTCAGTTCCAATCATAATTTCCGATATTTCTTCAGCAATGCCAAGTTCTTTGGCAATTGCAAAGGCGGTATCTTTATGGTCACCAGTAATCATAACTGTGCGAATACCGGCTTTTTTACATTCTTTAATTGAATCTTTCACTTCAGTTCGTGGTGGATCAATCATACCGACAAGACCAATAAAGATAAGATTTTTTTCAAGATGATTTATATCCACATCGTTTGAATCGTATTGTTTAAATGCGAATGAAAGTACTCTTAAAGCTTCTTGAGACATTGCTCCGGCAGCTTCTAATATTTGATTTTTATCAGAATCAGTTAAAATCTCGATTTTGCCGTTTTTAAAAATATGGGTACATCGAGGTAAGAGCTTATCAATAGCGCCTTTCGTCATGCTATAGTAGCTTTCATCGTATGTATGTACAGTTGACATCATTTTACGATCTGAATCGAAAGGTACTTCGTTAACACGTTCATGTATTTTTTCTAAATGATCTTTTTGCATGTTAAAAGTGGTTCCAGCAACGAGAAGTGCAATTTCAGTCGGGTCTCCCGTTTGTGATTCGTTATTGTAAGATGCATCATTACATAGCACCATATTTTCTAACAATAGACGTTGCGCATCATTATTTACATTTAAACTTTCTAAGCGATCGTATGTGTTATCACTATAAAAGTGAGTAACGGTCATTTTATTTTGCGTTAACGTACCTGTTTTATCTGAACAAATAATTGTGACAGAACCGAGGGCTTCAACAGCTGGTAGTTTGCGAATGATAACGTTTTGTTTAATCATACGTTGCACACCAATTGCAAGAACGATGGAAACGATAGCTGGCAAGCCTTCTGGGATAGCTGCAACGGCTAAACTAATAGCAGTCATAAACATTTCTAACGTATCCCGGCCTTGTAAAAAACCGATGAGGAACATAACGATACAAATAGCTACAGCGACAAAGCCTAAATATTTTCCGACTTGTGCTAAGCTTTTTTGAAGTGGTGTCATATCATCGTCTGCTTCATGTAAAAGGGTAGCAATCTTACCAATTTGTGAGTTCATTCCAGTTTCAACAGCAACACCGACGCCTCTTCCATATGTTACAAGAGTAGACATAAAGGCCATGTTTTTTTGATCGCCGAGTGGTACTTGCTCATCACGTTGCATGGAAGGGTGGTAGATTGCATCTTTATCAACAGGGACAGATTCACCAGTTAGAGCAGATTCTTCAACTTTTAAATTTGCGGTTTCGATAAGGCGTAAATCGCAGGGGATATATCGTCCGGCGTCGAGCATAACGATATCCCCTGGAACGACGTGCTCAGATGGAATTTCTTTTAGTTCACCATTTCTCTTGACGATAGCTTTAGGTGTTGCCATCTTTTTCAATGCCTCTAAAGCTTGTTCTGCTTTCGATTCTTGGACAACACCGATAACAGCATTTAAAACTACAACAAGCGCGATAATACTGGCATCCGCCCATTCACCTACAAAGGCAGAAATAAGGGCAGCAATAATAAGGACATATACGAGGACGTCATTAATTTGGGCGAAAATACGCTGCCATAAAGTGCGTTTTTGTTTTGTAGCTAATTCATTAGAACCGTATTGCTTTAAACGTTCACTTACAATCGCATCTGTTAAACCGTGTTGTTCGTTTGTTTCTAGGTCAATCAATGTTTGATCTTTCGTCTTACTGTACCAATTGCTCATAAGTAAGCACCTCCAGTAAAAACAGTTAGCAATGGTAGTGTTGCTATTATTTGTGAGTAGTATGTATGGAGAAAAAATCTAAGGTGAGGTTCTACTTCTATTGTACAATATTTTACAGTTGGTTGAGGAAAAGAGAAGAGTTGTCATGAATTTGTTGGAAGTAAAAAAGAGCCTCATATAAGAGAGGCTTTTTTACTTTTTAATTAATGTACCTAATTCTTCTGTAATGGCTTGCATTTCACTAATGCTGAATGTTTCACGTTTCATAACATGATCATAAATGTCACGTAAATCTTCGTACATTTCTTCGTTAAAACTAGCAGCTCTCATCGCTCCAGCATTAACCATACGTAATTTTTCTTTAATAGCTTCGACCATATATTCAACGTTTTCTTCTGACTTTACGGATAAATCCACCGAAGTGTCCCCCTTTAAAATAACATAAGGCTATCTTAACATTTTTTATCATTTTAGTTAATGAATCTTTTCAATCCCATTAAATTAGTAGGGATTTCCTTTATATTTAATAATTGGTTGTTTATACTATAAGTATATATTAAGAAATGCACCAAGAAGGGAAGAAACAAAAATATGGTTCAAGTATTGTTTGTTTGTCTTGGGAACATTTGCCGTTCTCCGATGGCAGAAGCGATTTTTCGAAATCTTGTCGTAAAAGAGGGACTTGAAGAGAAAATTGTCATTGATTCTGCAGGAACTGGAGATTGGCACGTTGGCCATCCGCCACATAAAGGAACACAAAAAATTTTAAAAGAAAATGCAGTCACTTTTGAAGGAATTAAAGCAAGGCAAGTAGAAAAAGAAGACTTAACAAAGTTTGATTATATTATTGCCATGGACAACAAGAATATAGCAGATTTAAAAAGTTTAGGTAAAACTGGAGGCTATATTGGTAGGCTGTCCGACTTTGTTCCAGACGGTGGCTGGACAGACGTTCCTGACCCTTACTATACAGGGAATTTCCAAGAAGTATATGACCTTGTAACAGAAGGGTGTGCAAAGCTATTAGCTTTCATTCGAAATGAACAAGGAATATGAGGAAGCTTAGAAAGAAATACTTTCTAACATAAGAAATGAAAGGGTGAAGGAATATGGCAAAGAAAAATAATATTGCTCGAAACATTGCGATTGGTGTAGCTGCAGGTGTAGCTGTATCCATGTTAAAGAAAGAAAACCGCGAAAAAGTAAAAAATACAGCAGAAAAAGCAAAAACAAAGATGATTGAAATTGGTGAAAATGCAAAGATCAAAGAAAAAGTGCAAACTGTTACAGATAAAGGACGCGAACTTGCTGATTTCAATGTGGTAAAAGCGAAAGTAGCAGAAATTAAAAAATTAACGCCATCTGTTGTAGAGACGTTAAAAGAAACGAAAGAAATTTTTAGTAAGAAAAAAGTTGAGCCAGAAGAAAAGCCAGAAACGATCGAAATTCAAGCTGTATCTCCAAAGGTAGATGAGTTGAAAGTAGAAGAAGAGCCAATAGTTGCTGAAGATGGTGGTATGAAAGAAGCGCGTGAATTATTTATGAAAGACTCAAATGCAGTGGAAAAAAAAACTGAAGCGTACATTGAGTTAAAGCAAGATAAAGAAGAGAAGAAAAGCGTTTAAACATATATGAGAAAAATTTTAGAAAAGGTGAGAAGAAATCGTACTTATTCGTTTGGTAAAGATTTATATGACCGGACGATGCGCGATGATGTAGCGGGCTTGGCAGCACAGCTCGCTTATTTCTTCTTGCTTGCAATTTTTCCTGGGCTCGTTTTCTTAATTACGCTTCTTGGATTTATTCCCATTCAAACAGAGGATGTGCTTAGTTTATTAGAGGTTTATGTACCAGATGATGCAATGAACTTAATTGAGGTAAATGTAGATAAAGTTGTAAACCAGCAAAATGGTGGTTTATTATCATTTGGTTTATTATCCATGTTATGGTTTGCCTCAAATGGTGTTAATGCGGTTATGAATGCTTTTAACCGCGCTTATGACGTGAAGGAAACACGTTCTTTTATTACAACAAGAGCGTTATCAATTGTGTTTACATTAGCTATTATTTTTATGATTGTCTTTGCGTTAATTGTTCCGGTATTCGGACAAGTTATTGGAGCAGCAGTGTTTAAAGCACTCGGTTTATCAGATAGTTTTTCTTTCGTATGGAGCATTACACGATTAGTAGCGAGTTTCTTCGTGCTATTTGCTTTGTTTAGTTTCTTATATACATTTGCACCAGATCGAAAGTTAAAAAGAAGAGAAGTTATTTCAGGGGCGTTATTTGCTACTGTAGGATGGATTGTGGTATCGTACTCATTTGCTTATTATGTAGATAAGTTTGCGAATTACGCCAATACATATGGTGGTCTCGGTGGTATCATTATTTTAATGTTATGGTTTTACTTAACTGGATGGGTAATTTTACTTGGCGGTGAAATTAATGGTTTACTCCACCATTATAGAACCGGTGACAATAATTCCCGTAATGAATAATGAGCTCTTGTTCCATAATAAAAAGGAACAGGGGGGATATTTCATGAGTAATAATAAAAAGAACCATAATAATAAAAGTAATAATAAACAAAAGAGCAGTTCGCATCCAAAGCATAAAACGAGTAGCAGTGCGAACGGTCATAATAGCTATCATTAAAAAAAACGGGTCCTCTATGAGGGACCCGTTTTATTTGCTTCCTTTTAATAATCGTAAGCCATTCAAAATGACAAGAATCGTACTTCCTTCATGGCCAATAACACCGAATGGAAGAGCTAAAAATTGCAAGAAGTTTGAACAAATTAGCATGGCAATAACGGCTAGCGAAAAGATTACGTTTTGCTTCACAATACGATTCATTCGTTTTGATAGACGGATCGCTTGAGAAAGACGAGATAGTTCGTTCTTCATCAGTACAACATCCGCAGTTTCTAAAGCTACATCTGTTCCTTCTCCCATTGCGACACCAATGCTAGCAGTAGCTAGTGCAGGTGCATCATTTATACCGTCTCCGACCATTGCTACTGTACCGTATTTTTCTTTTAACTTTTTAATCGTTTCAACTTTTGTTTCTGGTAAGCATGATGCGTAATATTCCTTTATATTACTTTCAGAGGCAATTGCTTTTGCCGTTTCTTCATTATCTCCAGTAATCATAATTGCTTCGACACCAATGCTTTGTAAATCACGAATAGCAGCTATTGTTTCTTGGCGAAGCGTATCTTTTAAAGCGATAAGTCCAAGAATGCCTCCCTCATCACTAATATAAACGACAGTTTTACCTTCCTTTTCAAGTGAGGCAGAAATACCATTATGAAATGTTTTTGTTTCTTCACCGATAAAATCAGCTTTACCTATTTTATAAGCGTTGTTTTCGAATATTCCTTTTAGCCCAAAACCAGTTACATCTTCAACCTTTTCTGGTTTTTTTAATGTAATGTCGTACGCATGTTGTGCATATTTAACAATAGATTCAGCCAAAGGATGTGTAGAGTGACTTTCAATTGATGCTGTAATAGAAAGTACTTCTTTTTCTGTCATATTTTCTCGAACATATACATCTGTTACGGTAGGTTTACCTTCCGTTAATGTTCCTGTTTTATCAAAGGCGATTGCTTTTACTGAAGCGAGGCGTTCTAAATGTATGCCACCTTTAAAGAGAATTCCATTTCTTGCTCCGTTAGAAATGGCTGATAACGTTGCTGGTGTAATGGCAGCAACGAGTGCACAAGGAGATGCGACTACAAGTAAGATCATAGCGCGATAAAACGTTTCATTCCAGCTCCAGTCAAGTAAGAAATGAGGAACGAACATCATAAGCGCAACAACGAGTAGTACACCTTTTACGTATGTTCCTTCAAACTTTTCGATGAATAGTTGTGATGGTGATTTTTCACTTTGTGCACTTTGTACGAGACGAATAATCTTTTGGAATAATGTTTGATCGCTCGGCTTCGTAATTTTAACTTCGATAGCACCACGTAAATTTACAGTACCTGCAAATACTTCATCGCCATATCTTTTCTCATTTGGAATAGGTTCTCCCGTGATTGCTGCTTCATCGATATTTGTTTCACCGTTATGAATCGTACCGTCAGCAGGAACACGTTCACCTGGTTTAATTAAAATAATGTCGTTAATTTGTAACTCTCCAACAGGAATACGTTCCTCTGTTCCGTTGGAAATGCGTAATGCTTCTTCGGGTTGTAAGTCAAGAAGAGCGGAAATCTCTTTTTGGCTCTTACTTAATGTATAAGATTCCATAGCACCGCTGAGCGCAAAGATGAAGATTAAAATAGCCCCTTCTGCCCAGTAGCCAATAATTGCAGCACCGATAGCTGCAAAGAGCATTAGCATTTCAACATTTAGCTCTTTTTCTTCAATCGTATCTTCAATGCCTTCTTTAGCTTTTGCATATCCACCAACTATATAAGCAAGGATATAGCAAGTAATACCTACATTCATTGCATCGTTCTTTGTGAATAGCCAGCCAGCTAAAATAAAAATACCAGATGCCACTGCAAATACAAGTTCATAATGTTTTTTTAATGTGTCCCATAAAGAGGGATGAGAAATTGTTTCTTTTGCGTGTAACGTTTTTACTTCTGAGTTCATTACTACTCGCTCCTTCCGAATTCTTATTGAGAAAAATAATCAAAATCGAAACCCCTATAAAACGACGAAAGCTGCCATCCATAATGGATAGCAGCATTTCTGTTTAATCTGTTTTTAATAGTTATTATGTTGTAATTATTCTATAGTATATCATATGTTTTTATGAGATGGTACGGTTTTGTTTCAAGTATAAACGGAAAACTTGTGTTTTCGCAATTCCTTTGGTATATATGAATATTGTTCATAAAAAGGTCGGAAAGGAAGACAACAAGTGAAGACAGAGAAATTTTTTACCCATCCGATTGGCGTATTTATTGCTGCAATAGTAGCAACTTTTTTATGGGGAAGCGCATTTCCTTTTATTAAGTTAAGTTATGCTGAACTTGGAATTCAACCACAAGAAGTTGGAGAACAAATATTATTTGCCGGTTATCGTTTCTTGTTATCTGGAGTCATGCTCTTATTATTCTTTAAAGTGTTAGGAAAAGATATGAGCTTCAAAAAAGGAACGGGGAAACAGTTAATACAAATTGGTTTATTCCAAACGTTTCTTCAATATATCTGTTTTTACATTGGAATGAGTTATAGTTCAGGAATTGAAGGAGCTATCATTTCAGGGACATCATCATTCTTTCAAATTTTACTCGCCCATTTTTTATATAAAGATGATGCTCTCAATATAAGAAAAATAATTGGGGTATCGATTGGTTTTTGTGGCGTCATTTTAGTAAATGTGCCGAGTGATGGTAGCTTATCATTTCATTTTGGAATCGGAAGCTTATTACTTCTTAGTGCAGCAATGCTGTATTCATATGGAAACATATTAGCAAAAGAAGGTAGTAAAACATTAGATGTTGGCTATATGACAGCATACCAAATGATGTTTGGTTCTATAGGATTATTATGTATAGGGGCTTTACAAGTTGGAGTCATGCCATTTACATTTAGTCTACATGCACTACTTATGCTGATTTATTTATCTTTCTTATCTGCAGCTGGTTTTTGCATTTGGAATACAATTATGAAGTACAACAAGGTTGGAAAAGTATCTATGTATATGTTCTTTATACCCGTATTTGGTGTGTTATTATCGAGCATGATTTTAGGTGAAGCAATTCATTCATTTGTGCTACTCGGTTTAGCATGTGTAGCCGCGGGAATTATTGTGGTAAATCGAACGCCAGCTAAGCAAAAAATGGAGCAAGAAAAACAAGTAGCATAGAGAGCAGAAAAGCGATTACAATGGAAGAACAGTACTGTTCTTCTTTTTTTCATAGAAAAAGGATAATAGACTAAGTGTAACGAAAAAAGATACAAAAAGCATTTATTGAGGAGAACATGTTATGAATCTACTTTACGTGGTGTTAATTGGGCAAATACTTCTTTTTTTAATTGGTGCAATTTATGCAATGCGGCAGACAAAAAGAACGAAAGATAATATGCCGTTACCTTTAGTAATCCGTCTTATTCTTAGTTTTTCTTTAACAGGTAGTGCAATTTGGATATGGTTACAAGATCCATCTGTAGAGTATAGTACGTGGGTTGCACTTGGTATGACTTTATCGACTGTGGGAGATTTGTTTATGGCTGGGCTGATTCCAATTGGTCACAGGTTAATTGGAGGGATGGTTACTTTCGCTCTTGCTCATTGTTTTTATGTAAAAGCATTTTTGCAAACAGGAATTTCGTGGAATGGTTTTTGGATTGGTTTACTCGTATATGGGCTCTTTCTAATTGTAGGATGGTTCTTCTTTATCCGAAATGATAAACAGGATAAATTGTTTACGATAGGAGCTCTAATTTACGGATTGTGGGTTGGAGGAATGGCTTGCTTTGCATTCGCCTTATATTATGAAAATACAGGGATATGGTGGATACCAGCGTTTGGTGGTTTACTATTTGTGATTTCTGATTTTATTATTGGCGTGACAGATATCGGAGGGCGTAAATTGAAGTATGAGCCACTTTGGATTTGGTTTACATATGTAGCTGCTCAAATGTGTATTGTATATGTGGGATTATAAAAAGATACTCTCAAAATAGTGAATAGACTATTTTGAGAGTATCTTTTTTGCTTGTTTAATTTGATCAGTATTACCATTTTGAAATTTCTAATATTATAATTTTATAATTCGGAATTTTGTAGAAAAATATCGGTTGTATTATTTATAATAAAAGTAAAAAGATGATGAGATGGTGAAATGATGCAAAAGAAAAAACATTGGCGTGAATTCTTTGGAACTATTGCAATCGCATGTTTATTGGTGTTTTTGGCGAAAATTTTTGTGTTTTTCCCTACGACTGTAAAAGGAGCATCTATGAGGCCAACGTTGCAAGATGGAGATAAGGTGATTGTTAATAAGTTAGCAAAACAATTTGAAAGCTATGGGAGAGAAGATATTATTGTTATGAAAACAGATAATTTTTATGTCAAAAGAGTGATTGGATTACCTGGAGATATAATTGAGATGAGAAATGATCAATTATATGTAAATTCTGAAGTGAAAGATGAAGAGTATTTGGATAGTAATAAAAAACAAGCAGAAAAAAAACTTATGAATTTAACAGAGGACTTTGGACCAATTACAGTTCCCGAAAATAAGATTTTTGTTATGGGAGATAATCGCTTAATAAGTAAAGATAGTAGAAATGGTTTAGGTTTTATTGATAGAGAAGATGTGTTAGGAAAGTTAGCAGGCATTTATTATCCGTTTGAACATATGAAAATAATAAAGTAAAAAACCAAGCAAATTTTAGTTTGCTTGGTTTTTTTGGTTAAACAGTAGGAGATTCGTTTGATACAAAAATATCTTCATGTTTCTTTGTAGTACTTAAAACGAATTTATGTTGTAGCAATTGTAGTTTAAATAACGCCAAAGGATCATGATATGTTTCTGGATTGCTTCTTAGCGTTGCTAATGTTTGCTCGTCTTCCTTTATCTCAAGTTGAGCTGCATCTACATTTTGTTTCAATATATTAAGTGGATCTTTGAAGAACATCATGATATCACGTTCTAATGCACCTTCAAATACTTCAAATTGAAGGAAGAATTGTTTTGAAATTGTGTGAGCAATTTCTGTATAGTCTTCTGTTTCAATATATTGTTTATATTTGTTGGCGAGCATAGATTGGTTTTTTTGCATATTACCAAATAATTTTCCGGCACTTTTTAAGAAAAACTGTGTCGGTGTAAAGCGTAATAAAATATTGATGTTCGTTACTGTAATTCGATTTGTCATTCGTACAACATCTCGATTCCAATCATCTAATAATTTGAAATCGCAAGGAAGTTTCATACGTTCTTCTTTATATAATTTATTAAACGTTTCACTCATTTCATCTAAATAAGCTTGAGCTTGAATAAATTCATTATGTGCTGTTTCAATCCATTCTTGAATAGACCCAGTAAATTTAGGAAGAAGTACCTGTTGTACATGCTTTTGAACTCGTTCATTCATTGCAGCATTTAATTCTTCATGAACTAATTTGAAATCACTATCTTCTTGAACAAGATCAGAGCAGCTCTGTAATAATTCAGGAATTTGAGAATGTATATCTCGTGTAATTTCTTCTTTCGTTAAAAGATAGGATTCGGTAATAGAACGAATTTTATCTTTTTCAAGAGCAGTAAGGTTATTAATAAATCCAGTAAGTTTCACTGAGATGTGTTTATTCCAGCGTACGGATTTTACTAATGTATTTTCTAATTCCACACGTTCATTTATGAGATAAGCAATTGTCTTTTGCGTAAACCATATTAGCTTTTCTATACGTTCTTTTTCTATATCGCGTTTTGCAAGATTAGAAAGAATAGATTCTGTTACATCTCCAAGTTGCTGGCTACTCTCTTGCGAAGGAGAGTATGGGAAGAATTGTGCATCTGGAAAATGTACTTTAAGTTTACTAATTAGTTTTTCATCAGTAGTCGTATTATTTGTGTGTGATACGAAGTGAATTTGTAAGTTTGGTACTTGTTCACGTAAATAAATTAACGTATCAATTTCTTGACTATGCAATGGTGAAGAAGAATTTAATACGTATACAAGGCTATCTGCTGCTTGTAAGTATTCAAAGTATGCATTGTTTTTATCCAATTGTCCTTGAATAGATGGTGTAATAAGAAATGTAAACTTATTTTTTCTTAAAAACCTACTTGGTAGCTTAATTTCTATACATTTTTTCTCAAGTTCTGACTGAGCAGATGTAGCCGTTATTTGATGGAATTCATCAAGGTTAGGGATATTTCTTATATCTAACTCGGTAAATTCTGTTATTTCAGTTTGACTAGCGTCTTTAAATAGAATAGGAGTTGTTAAAGTTTCAGTTAAGATGTTCTCTCCCAATATTGAATTAACAAATGATGTTTTATCATGGTCACTAGTTCCAGCTATTAGTATTGGTGTGACATTTAAATCACATAGTTCATGGACGAGTAGCGTAAATTGATGACTTAAATCTACATCATTTTTCTCAGCCCATACAGCGATTGTTTCGAATAAATGAGAAACTGTTTCCATATTTACATCTGCTTCAGCTGATGTATTAGAAAGTAAGGATCCAGCACTTTTTACGAGTAATGATTCTAAAGTTGTAGGTGAGACTTCATTCCATGCTAACACTGCTGCAGAGACAACTAGAGAATCTTTTGCTTTCGTTAAACTGAACCAATTTGTTAATAAATTTGGTACAAGTCCGTTTAATTCATGCATAAAATGATTTCCGGTAATTAATGCAAAGTATGTTTCTTGGTAGCGAGTAGAGATTTCATTCCAATCGTCATTATTGTCTGTTTCAATATGCAAGAATAAATGATTAATACTTTGAATCCAAGGAAGGTATAAGGATTCATGTTGATAGCTATTCCAAAGAGCAATAACAAGTTCTTTAAATTGAGCTTGATCAACAGCATATAGAGCTTTTAAAGACTCATAGAAATATTCAGGCTTAATATTTTTTGTAAATCCTTTGTTTATGTAAGTTATTAACGTATCAAACCAGTGTAAAGATTGTGTTCGGATACCTTCTTGAACAGCTAGTTCGATAGCGTTGTTCCAATCTTCTTGTTTTTCATAGAAAGAACGTGCAATTGCAGTAATATTTGGGTAATCCGGTTGGAATGCAACAGCTTCACTAATCGTCTTAAAAGCGAGTCCTAAACGATCTTGTTCGATATAAAGAGAAAGAAGTTGTAAGGAAACCTCCATCGTAAGAGTCGTATCTTCCGTTTGAATAGATTGATAAATTTCTTCTGCCTTTGGTAAGAATCCTAGTTCAAAATAAGCATCTGCAATATTTTTTGTCGCCCAAAGTGCAAGAGCATTATTTACTTTTTCCCATTTAAATATAGCTGCTTCAAAATCTTTATTTTGATAATAAAATTCACCTTGAGCAAATCGAATATTAGAAATGTTGGAGAATTCATTTTTAGATTCATTTATATATGCTTCACCGAGTACTTCCGATGCAGGAGTAGAAGTTTCTTCTGTTAAAAATGTTTTATAGTAAACTTTTTGAATAAATTGATTTTCAATGGTCATGTTCGTTCCCCCCTGTATAATTTAGAAAAATGATGTTGTATGTAAAAGGGTGTATGTTCTTTTAATAGGTAGAAGTTGCATTATATAGACCAAACTATGTTTTTGCTAGATATATCATTTTTCTTGAGAGTTAAACCGTTGCGAAAAGTAACTTTCCTTTATTGTAACAAAAAAACACGCATATGAATTTTTATTTTTTATCGGGTTATTTGCGGGCAATAAGAATCTAATCTCAAAATTGGTGAATGTAAGTGAGTTATGTGGAGTCGGGATGTCTGTAAAAGTAAGATTGGCATAGGTTAATAATTAGTAGAGGATGAACAAAACTCCCACTGAGTAAAGTTTTTCTTTATCTCTGTTAAAGGAAAGAATAGAAGTAGAGTTCATTATAAAAACAATGTATAGTGAATATGTATACCATGTTTGCCTTAAAGATAGAAAGGGTACAATGTGGAATAACGACCGTGTATAGGATGTGTCTTCCGAATGGAACAACATATTGGCGAGTTAATCGCGCATTATGGCTATTTTGGAATTGTTATAGCTTTGGCTGGTGGGATTGTCGGATTACCGATACCAGACGAGTTTTTATTGACCTTTGTTGGTTATAATGTTTCAAAAGGAGTTATGTCAGGAACTGCTGCTTTTTTAAGTGGGCTGGCTGGTGCGATGTTAGGGATCACGTTAAGCTACATATTAGGTTTAAAACTTGGGCTCCCTGTTTTAAAGAAATATGGGCCGAAAATTAGAATTAAAGAACATCACATTGAAAAAACACATATTTTATTTGAAAAATATGGGCCATTTCTTTTAATGATTGGTTATTTTATACCGGGCGTACGTCATTTAACAGCATATTTTGCTGGGGTATCAAATTTGACACTTTGGCGTTTTTGTTTGTACGCTTACGGTGGTGCGCTCATTTGGATAAGTGTTTTTATTGGGCTTGGCTGGAAGTTAGGCGAGAAGTGGCGCTTCGTTGAGTATAGTTTACATCATTATGGAATATGGATTTTATTAATTTCAGCAGTTGTTACATGTTTTGTATGGTTGTACATAAAGAAAAAGAAAAACCGCTAATAGCGGTTTTTTTAGCTGAAAGCAATAAATAATACACCAGCTGTAATAAAGACTACACCAACGCCGGTCATAAAGTTTAACTTTTCACCGAGGATAATCATAGCGAGAATGATAGAAAATACGACGCTTAATTTATCGACAGGAGCTACTTGTGAAACCTTTCCTGTTTTGAGGGCAAGAAAATAAAATAGCCATGAAGAAGCACCTGCAATCCCACTTAATGTGATAAATAGCAGTGCTTTTTTATTTAGCAGTACGTCGCCGATATTTTGAAATTTACCTTGTATGATAATAACGCCTATCATAAATAATGCCATAATAATAGATCGAATTGTTGTTGCAACGTTTGCATCGATGCCGTCTAAACCAAACTTTCCAAAAATCGATACAAGGGCAGCAGCAATTGCTGATAATAGTGCAAATAAGAGCCACGAACTCATAGTAAAATTCCTCCAATCTTACAGTATTATACATGAAAATGATTCTCATGTATAAAGTTGAAGCAATTGAGCTTATAGGAAGCACGACTTCAACTTAACTTCTTGCTCCACCTGAATTTTAAGGTGGGAGTTTTACTGCCTGTAAATAGTGGGCTAAATAGCGAAATAATCCCCACCTTATATTTTTAATAAGGTGGGGATTATTATACTACTCTGCAATTTCCTCATATAAAAAGTACGTTACATTATAAATATGTTCTACTTCATCGTCTGTCATAAACAGTAATTCGTCACGCTCAATCCCTTTTTTCTTTTCAATAAACTCAATCATGTTTTTGCGTTCTTCTCTCTTCATCAATTTTATTTCTCCTCTCAATCTGTTTTAATACAGTTTATTTAAGTTAATGCTATTATATAACAGAATCTTTAGAAAGTTCCACCTATTTTATTGTTTTTTTCAAAAGAACTTTTCGACAAAACAAGCCCACCTAAGGGGGGCTTGTTTTATTTTATAGTCGTAAAAACTCAGGCTCCGTCGTACCGGCACCATCGATGTAATAAATTGTGTCGGGGTTGATTTTTATCAATACGTAATTAGGGTCTTCAGGGCCGAGTAACCAACGTTTTAAGCTATTATTCCAAAACTTGTTTTTTAATGTCGAGTCTTCCTCAATTGAAGCCAATCCTTCAACTTCAATATAATCTTCATCTAATTTTTTCCCTTCTCGTCCGAGTAGTACATGGACATTAGGATTTTGTTCAATATCTGTTATCTTTTTTGATTGTCGATCTGTTGCAACATACAGTACAAAATCTTCATGGAAAAACATCATAAAGGCGCTATGAGGTTTCTCATTTCGTACTGTAGATAATACACCAGTACGTTGACCTTGAATAATAGTTGCGATTTTTTCTTTTAAGTGCATAATTTTAACCCCTTTTCACAATTTATAATTCTGTCTGTTTAAACAAGATAATTTAAATATCTTTCATACTGTTTTCTTCAATCCGATTTTTTAAACGTAATTGTGATGAAATCGGACAAGTTAGGAGAAGAATAATAATAATATTGAGGAGAAATACATACGATGGAAGGATGAAAAACATGTTTAATAAAATATTTCTTATAGTAGCGCTTATAGGTGTACCACTATCTGTACTTGGAAAAACACTTCATTGGCCAGAAACAATTATGTTCGCTGTGTATTGTGTTACGATTATCGCATTAGCTGGTTTTATGGGTAGAGCAACAGAGAGTCTAGCAATTGTTTCTGGTCCTAGAATAGGCGGATTATTAAATGCTACTTTCGGTAATGCTGTTGAACTTATCATTTCAATTTTTGCACTTCAAGCAGGGTTAATTGAAGTGGTGTTAGCTTCTTTAACGGGATCTGTACTTGGAAATTTATTATTAGTAGGAGGGTTATCCTTCTTTGTTGGAGGTCTTAAATACAAAAGACAAAGTTTTAATGTATATGATGCAAGGCATAATTCAGCTTTATTAATATTTGCTGTTGTTGTGGCCTTTGTTATTCCAGAGATCTTTTCAATGAAGATGGACGCTGGCAAGACGTATCAATTAAGTATAGGTGTTTCTATTATTATGATTATCATGTACCTTGCTGCATTACTATTTAAGTTAGTTACGCACCGTGGTGTATATCAACATAAAAGTGACGAAGTAGCGCATGAAGAAGAGCCAGAGTGGTCGAAAGGGAAGGCGCTACTTATTTTAGCGATAGCAACACTAGCGGTAGCTTATGTGTCAGAGGCACTCGTGCATACTTTTGAAACTGTTGCAAAGTCATTTGGCTGGTCAGAGTTATTTATAGGGGTTATTATCGTTGCAATTGTTGGGAATGCAGCGGAACATGCGTCTGCAATTATTATGGCTTATAAAAATAAAGTAAATATTGCAGTTGAAATTGCAATAGGCTCTACATTACAAATCGCCATGTTTGTTGCTCCTGTATTAGTATTACTATCTATGTTCTTCGCGCAAAGGATGCCTTTAGTATTTACCATACCAGAACTTGTGTCTATGATTACAGCCGTTTTCTTAACGATTGCGATTTCCAATGATGGAGATACAAACTGGTTTGAAGGAGGCACTTTACTAGCGGCGTATGTCATTATGGGAATTGGTTTTTATTTATTATGAAAAATAGGCATAACAATTGCGCTCAGAGAAAACAATAAACGAAGTAGTATATATACCTACATAGGAAGGAGCCAGACAGGTGAAACGAGTATACAGCATATGTCTTTCAACTATGGTCTCGTTTATTTTATTATTTCCTAACATGAGTTTTGCAAAGACAACAGTAGGAACAAAAATGCCTTCATCTGTTTTAAATATTTCAAAAGACAATACATTTCCAAATGATGCGCAAGATTTGCCACGTTTACAACCAAGTAAATTTGCTCAAGAGCTATTGAAAACGGCTAATATTAAAATTGAAAATCCAGACTTAATTCGGATGTTTAATGAAACGACAATTTCAAATGCGCCACTTGCAGTAGGGTATCGGGCAAAAATTTATTTAGGTCAATGGGCCTTACATTATGAATCAGTAGACACATCGATTAATTGGGAATATAAACAAGTGAATCGAAATGTGTATGATAATCGCGGAGGAGACCGTTTATATCCACTTCGCTATAAGCAAGAAACACAAAAGACGGTTGAAGGCGATTTAACAGCAGATATGAAAGATGCTGCAGATGTGAAAAAAATGATGCTTCTCAAAGCACTTGAAAAAGTACAATTACCTCTTTCGTTTAAGACAACTATTGGTTATGGTACTGGACATGAGCGTGTGTATAATATTAGTCCGAGTCAACTTGGATATTTATACGCTTATACACCAGCAGTAAATGAAAAGGGAAAAGTAACATTTGGAGAAGTGTATCTTGTATTAAAGGGAAATCAAAAAAGACTTGTTGTGAAAAATATTACTTCTCAAGGAATTGGAGCGGCAATTCCAATTCATGATCATTTGTTTTTTAAATTTATTTCTTCTTCTCACTCGCAATAACATAAAAAACGTCAGCTTATAAGCTGACGTTTTTTTTATAATGTAATGTTTGCTGTTTTTGATAAGAAATCTTCTGTCGGATAGTAGCTGTTTTTTACAAGAACATTTGGTCCAAGACATTTTACTGCAGGACAGTGGCAGCTTAATGATTTTGCTGTTTTTGAAGTGCTCCATTTTTCATACGCTTCTTGTAATGTGTTTGTTTGTATGTTTCCTAGAAGTGGAACATCACCAAAGTCCGTCACAATAATATTTCCATCGAAAATATTTACATTTAAACGAGAACGGCCATCTGGATCATTACGAACAGTTACATTTTTGCTCTCTTGCAATTTTTTAAATGTAGCTATGTCTTTTTCGTCATCGCTACAAGCATAGAAAGGTAACGTTCCAAATAGCATCCATACATTTTCATCGCGAATTTCTAGTAAATGTTCAATCGCATCACGAATTTCAGCTTTTGTTAAAATCTCTAGATTACTCGCGAAGTCACTTGGATACATTGGATGAACTTCATGACGTTTACAGCCCATCTCTTCGACGATTTGGCGGTGAATATGTTCAATATGTGGTAGAGTTCTTTTGTTTAGCATTGTTTCGGCCGATACAAGTACACCTGCATCTGATAGAGCCTTACTATTTGTAATCATTCTTTCAAATAATTTTGCACGTTGTTCGTAAGTAGGCTTACGCTCCATCATTGCAAATCCGCCTTCAACGAAGTCATCAATTGTTCCCCAGTTATGAGATATATGCAATACGTCTAAATAAGGAATAATCTGTTCGTAACGTGCTAAATCTATAGTTAAGTTAGAGTTGATTTGAGTGCGAACGCCTCGTTCATGGGCATATTTTAAGAGTGGTGTTACATAGTTGTCGACGGATTTTTTTGAAAGCATAGGTTCGCCGCCAGTAATACTTAAAGAACGTAAATGAGGAATCTCATCTAATCGTTTTAATAAAAGATCCATCGGAAGCGGATTTGGGTCTTTCGGCTGTAACGTGTAACCAACAGCGCAATGCTCACAGCGCATGTTGCATAACGTCGTCGTTGTAAATTCAACATTTGTTAATAGTAGTTTGCCGTACTCTTCAAGGTCCATATACGCTTCCCATGGATCGTAAGAAGGAGTAATCGGCTTCATTTTTTGTGATATCGTCATATGAAATACTCCTTTGACTATTGAAATAACAATTTGTCCATTCTCTATAATAGAAGAATATGTGCTTTTTATAAAGTGAAACTTTTTAGCATGGAAAGAGAGAGGGCTTACATTATAGTGGATGACTGTGACAAAATTGATGAAATTTCATGCCCATAGCAATCGTTTTTGCGGTATAATAAAAGCAACTCGAATTAAAAGGAGAGTGCCTTCATGGGAAAAGCAATTCAAGATAAAGATACACAATTAGTATATTTAAAAGAACGTTTAAATATGTTCATTGAAGTAATTGATACAATTGAACCTGAAGAAGTAGAATTAGAAGATGTAGATCGTCTTCTTGCAATGTTAGATGAATTAGAATTAAAATGTGAGCAATTTAAAAAAGACGAATAATATATTAAAAAGGCTACCAATTCCAATTTGGTAGCCTTTTTCTGTTCGAGTAATAGAAGGACGATAGAAAAAGAGGTATAATCAAGTTGTGAAAAATTTCATTTATGCTCTAATAGCGTGAAACAAATAAATAGCTAAAGAGCATAACAATTGAATTTTCAGCTCATAACGTTTTGGTAGCGTTCACAATTGAGGGGGAAGTAACAATGGAAAAGCTTCAAGAAAGCATGTATCAACTAATTGTTGAAACGTCAACGAACTTACCGAAAGATGTTCGTCGTGCGATTCAACAAGCGAAAGAGCGAGAAAATGCAGGGACTCGTTCTGCGATGGCACTTGGCACAATTACAAATAATATTAAAATGGCTGATGATAACATCTCGCCGATTTGCCAAGATACAGGGATGCCAACGTTTAAAATTTATACACCAGTTGGTGTGAATCAATTAAAGTTGAAGGAAGCTATCTATAATGCGCTTGAGCGGGCGACGAAAGATGGTAAACTTCGTCCCAATTCTGTTGATTCTCTTTTTGGAGATAATAGTGGAAATAATTTAGGACCAGGTACACCGGTGATTAAGTTTGAACAATGGGAAAAAGATTATATTGATGCACGTTTAATCCTAAAAGGTGGTGGCTGTGAGAATAAAAATATTCAATATAGCTTACCGTGTGAACTAGAAGGACTTGGACGAGCTGGCCGTGATTTAGAAGGGATTCGTAAATGCCTTCTTCATGCAGTATATCAAGCACAAGGGCAAGGATGTAGCGCTGGTGTAATTGGTGTTGGTATCGGGGGAGACCGCACATCAGGTTATGAATTGGCAAAAAATCAATTATTCCGTACATTAGATGATGTCAATCCAGTACCAGAGTTACAACATCTTGAAGAGTACGTATTAGAAAATGCGAATAAGCTTGGCATTGGTACGATGGGATTTGGCGGAGAAACAACTTTACTTGGTTGTAAAATTGGCGTCTATAATCGTTTGCCAGCTAGTTTCTATGTATCTGTTGCGTATAATTGCTGGGCATATCGTCGCCTTGGTGTGAAAATCCATCCTGAAACAGGAGACATTATGGATTGGCTATATCAAGAAGGTGAAGATACACTTCAGCATGAAGTACAAGAAAAAACAGAGCAACGTGAGATTGTATTACAAGCACCAATTACAGAAGAGCAAATTCGTGAACTTCGCGTTGGTGATGTTGTAACAATTAATGGCATGATGTATACAGGTCGTGACGCAATCCATAAGCATTTAATGGATAATGATTGTCCAGTAGATTTAAATGGACAAATTATTTACCACTGTGGTCCAGTTGTTGTGAAAGATGAAAATGACAATTGGCAAATTAAAGCGGCAGGTCCAACGACAAGTATTCGTGAAGAACCGTACCAAGGCGATATTATGAAGAAATTCGGTATTCGCGCTGTCATTGGAAAAGGCGGTATGGGTGCGAAAACATTAGCGGCTTTAGAAGAACACGGCGGTGTATATTTAAACGCAATCGGTGGTGCAGCGCAATATTATGCTGAATGTATTAAAGAAGTGAAAGATGTTGATTTCTTACAATTTGGTATTCCGGAAGCAATGTGGCATTTACGTATCGACGGGTTTAAAGCAGTTGTAACGATGGACTCTCATGGTAATAGCTTACATGCAGATGTTGATAAAACATCACTTGAAAAATTAGCTAGCTTTAAAGAGCCAGTATTTAAGTAAATAAAAAATGCATCTCGAATGATTCGAGATGCATTTTTTTGGTATATATAGAAAAACATGTTCAGCATGAAAGAATGTGTAGCAACAGAAACTACAAGTACGATTATATATGGAAAGGAGACTATTTATGAAATATAAATGGTTATATATCGGTCTCATTTTTTCAATTATGATGGCACTTGTTCCAGTTTCAGCACTGGCTTATACAAATACTCCACATAACTGGGGAATCCCGCGTCCTAAAAATGAAACAGTACCAGATGCAGGAAAGTTATATACAGATTTACTACAAAAAAATGGCGGGTTTTATTTAGGAGATACGAAGAAAAAAGATATTTATTTAACATTTGATAATGGATATGAGAATGGATACACAGGGAAAATATTAGATGTATTAAAAGAGAAAAAAGTACCAGCAACTTTCTTTGTAACGGGGCATTACATTAAAACACAAAAAGATTTATTGTTAAGAATGAAGGATGAAGGACATATTATTGGAAACCATTCTTGGAGTCATCCTGATTTTACAGCGGTAAATGATGAGAAACTTCGTGAAGAATTAACAAGTGTAACGGAAGAAATTAAAAAAGTAACTGGGCAAAAAGAAGTGAAATATGTACGTCCTCCGCGCGGTGTATTTAGTGAAAGAACGTTAGCTCTTACGAAAGAAATGGGCTATTATAATGTATTTTGGTCACTTGCATTTTTGGATTGGAAAGTGGATCAGCAAAGAGGATGGCAATATGCGCATAATAATGTTATGACGATGATTCATCCAGGATCTATTTTATTACTTCATGCAATATCAAAAGATAATGCAGAAGCACTTGCGAAAATCATTGATGATTTGCGCGAGAAAGGGTATCATTTTAAAAGTCTAGATGACTTAGTAAAAAGCAATCAACCGTAAGCATGTATGCTTACGGTTTTCTCATGCTATAATGATGTGTAAAAAGGATGGGGAAACGTATGTGGAGCGAACATGTTACGTTAGAGTATCCGTATCATTTTGAAGAAGTATTAAAACGTTTATCTTTTGATCCTCTTAACGTCATTCAATTAGATGAGAAAGTCATTTATATCCCGCTTTGTATAGACGAGGAACAGGTTATTGTTCGCTTGCAAGGGATTGGTACTGTTCAAAATCCACAGTTTTGGATTTCTAGTCAGACAGGAAATCCGGAGAAAGTTATGAAACGAATGAGGGCCATTTTTCATTGGAATGAACCGTTTCATGATATACAAAATCATTTTTTAAACACATCATTACGTCCACTATTTGAAACATATGCTTATACTCCAATTATTTTAGAATTTGATTATTTTGCTTGTCTTCTTCGCTGTATCATTCACCAACAAATAAATTTGAAATTTGCTACTGTGTTAACAGAACAATTTGTGAAACGGTATGGAATAGAGAAGAACGGTGTATTCTTTTTCCCCACTCCGGAAATAGTAGCAAATATTTCAATAGAAGAATTGAGAGAGCAGAAGTTTAGTCAGCGAAAGGCTGAATATATAGTAGGATTAGGTCGAAGTATTGTCAGTGGTACATTAAATTTAGCGAGTATAGAAAATGGGACGGAAGAAGAAGTTTCAGCACAATTGTTGCCAATTAGGGGAATTGGTGCATGGACAGTGCAAAACTTTTTAATGTTTGGGCTTGGACGGAAAAATATGTTCCCGAAAGCGGACATTGGGATTCAGCGTGCAGTGCAAGGTATATTTCAATTAGATGATAAACCTGATGATGTATTTTTAGAAAAAGTGAAACAAGAGTGTGAACCATACTGCAGTTATGCAGCGTTATATTTATGGAAAAGTATAGAGTAGAGGTGTAATAATGATACAAAAGCAACATGAGAGTAAGTTGGAAGTTGGTCAAACGTTTCCTGTGACAATTAAACGTCTTGGGATTAACGGAGAAGGCGTTGGTTATTTTAAGAGACAAGTTGTTTTCATTCCAGGGGCATTACCAGGAGAAGAAGTTGTTGCAGAAACAACGAAAATTCAGCGTGGCTTCGCTGAAGCGAAAGTGAAAAAAGTTCGTAAAGCTTCACCGCATCGTGTGAAAGCACCGTGTCCAGTATATGAGGAGTGTGGCGGTTGTCAGCTGCAACATTTAGATTATAAAGAACAATTGAATCAAAAGCGTGATATCGTTGTACAAGCATTTGAGAAGTACATGAAAAACAGTATGGAAGAGAAAATTCGTCCAACGCTTGGCATGGAAAATCCATGGCATTACCGTAATAAGAGTCAATTACAAGTGGGGCGTAAAGACGAAAAGGTTATTACAGGGCTATATAAACAAAACTCACATCAGTTAATTGATATTGCTCATTGTATGATTCAACATAAAGCAACGAATGAAGCGACAAAAGTTGTAAGACGTATTTTAGAAAAATTAAATGTTTCTATTTACAATGAGAAAAAACAAAAAGGTTTAGTACGCACAATTGTAACACGTACTGCAGTTCAAACAGGGGAAGTACAAGTTACACTTATTACAACAAAAGAAGAATTACCAAATAAAGAACAATTTGTTGCAGAAGTACAAAAACAGATGCCAGCGGTTAAATCAATTATGCAAAATGTAAACTGGCGTAAAACATCTGTTATTTTTGGAGACAAAACATTTAAATTAGCTGGAAAAGAAGTAATTCAAGAAACACTTGGTGATTTATCATTTGAATTATCAGCACGTGCATTCTTCCAGTTGAATCCAGAACAAACAGTTGTTTTATATAATGAGGCGAAAAAAGCAGCTGCGTTAACAGGAAACGAGAAGATTGTGGATGCTTACTGTGGTGTTGGTACAATCGGTCTTTGGCTTGCAAATGATGCAGCGGAAGTACGTGGTATGGATGTAATTCCAGAAGCGATTGCAGATGCAAGAAAAAATGCGAAGCGCCACGGATTTACAAATACGAAATATGAAGCAGGTAAAGCTGAACAATGGTTACCGAAATGGGTAAAAGAAGGATGGCGTCCAGATGTAATTGTTGTCGATCCACCACGTACAGGTTGCGATGATAAATTACTGGAAACAATTTTAAAAGTGAAGCCGAAACAAGTTGTGTATGTGTCTTGTAATCCTTCTTCATTAGCACGTGATGTACAAGCATTAATGAAGAGCTATGAAGTGGAGTATGTGCAACCAGTTGATATGTTCCCGCATACAGCTCACGTAGAAAATGTAGTGAAGCTTGTTAGAAAGTAAAGTTTATTAATATTCCCTCATGGTATGAGGGAATATTTTCTATGAAGGAGAATATTATGCATAATTATAAATTAACGATTCAGTATGATGGTGCACGTTTTAAAGGATGGCAACGTCTCGGTAATAACGATAATACGATTCAAGGAAAAATCGAAAGTGTCATATCTGAAATGATCGGAAAAGAAATTGAAATTATCGGTTGTAGTAGAACAGACGCTGGTGTACATGCTTTGAATCAAGTTGCTAACTTTCAAAGTGATGAGAAGTTAGTGGAACATAAAGTGAAAAAATATTTAAATCAATATTTACCTAATGATATTAGCATTACGAATGTGGAAGAAGTATATGATCGTTTCCATGCTCGTTACAATTCTAAAGCAAAAACATATCTGTATAAAATTTGGAATGAAGAGCATACAAATCCATTTATGCGTAAATACAGCATGCATGTGAATAAAAAATTAAATGTGGAAAGCATGAAAGCAGCTGCGAAACATTTAGTTGGTTCACATGATTTTACTGCTTTTTCAAATGCGAAATCAAAGAAAAAATCTATGGTTCGAGAAGTATATACACTTGATGTGATGGAAGAGGCAGGGTTTGTACAAATTAGAGTAAGTGGTAACGGCTTCCTTCATAACATGGTAAGAAAAATTGTTGGAGCATTAATTGAAGTTGGATTAGGACAATTAGATGCTGAAGCAATTCCACAAATTCTAGAGGCGAAACAACGTAATCAAATTAATTGTCTTGCTGAGGCGAGTGGTTTGTATTTGGAGAATGTTGAGTTCTAATGGCAAATAAAAAAATCGGGCTAAGTAGCTCGATTTTTTTAGTATTACGAAGATTTCTCTTTTTTTATACGTATCTTCAAATTCCAAAAAGCAGCAAGCATAATAGCTGCAAAGGAGCCGCTAATTGTTCCAAATAGTTTTGCATAAGGAGAGCTGCTTACATCGGCATTAATGAATAACATCATACAGAGCATGGCAGGGAAAAAGTATAAGTATTGTAATAACTTTAATTTTTTATCATTACTCATATATATAGCCCCCTTTCTAGCATGTTATATGTTTATTATAACATATTTTACCAAGTTGTTTTTACACTTGGAGACATGTTCATTTCATGTGTGTAAATGCAGTTTTTTAATTCGATATTGTAAGTTTTGCCTACTTAATCCTAAAAATTTTGCAGCTTGTGAGATGTTGCCATGATTCTCTTTAAGAATTTGGTTAATGTAGTTCTTTTCCATTTTTTCTATTGTGTGTTTTAAAGTTTTTGGTGCATCAGTATTGTGATTAGTTAGTGCATGTTGCATATTGAATTCTGTTTTTATTCGTTCACGGAAGCGAGTAGGCATATGAAACGCTGTAATGATGGTTTCATCTTCTATTAAGTTCATGGAACCTTCAATTATATGTTCCAACTCCCGTACGTTCCCAGGCCAATCGTATGCATAGAAAAATTCTCTTACATTTACATCTACATCGGTTACGTTTAGCCCGAATTGAGTATTATATTTTTCAATAAAGTGCTGAACAAGAGCTAGAATATCTTCTTTTCTTTCACGTAAAGGCGGAAGACATAAAGTAACGACGCTTAATCGGTAATATAAGTCTTCTCTTAATCGATTATGTGCGATGGCTTCGAAAGGATCTTCATTGATAGTTGCTATAATACGAACATCAATTTCTTTTTCGTGTGTGCCTCCGATTCTTCGTATTGTTTTTTCTTGTATAGCTCGTAGTAACTTCGCTTGAAGTGCTGGACTTAATGAGTTGATTTCATCTAATAACAAAGTTCCTCCGTTCGCTTCTTCAAATAAACCAGCTTTATCGATAGCTCCTGTAAATGCACCTCGGTTTGTACCGAATAATAAGCTTTCCATGAGTGTATCAGGTATAGCGGCACAGTTCTGTGAAATAAAGGGTTTTGTTGAACGCTGACTTTCATTATGGATGCTTTGTGCAAATAGTTCTTTCCCAGTGCCTGTTTCTCCTACTAGAAGTATGGAGGAAGATGTACGAATTACTCTTTTTCCTTCAGTAATGATTGATTGAATAGCTTCAGAATCACCAATTATGTGATCAAAGGTAAATTTAGTACTTTGTTTTCGAGAAGGGCCCATTCTTATTGTTTGCTTTAAGTTACTAATTTTTTTTGATATTTCAATAGCGCCTTTAATTTTTCCATTTTCTATTATAGGGAAAGTATCGTTAATCGTTGTAATTTCTTGTCCTTTATTGTTAAAATACGTTTGTTTTATATTTTTGTTTGTTTTTCCTAATTTTAATGCCTCTATAAGAGTACTATTTTTATTTTCTTCAAATGCAAATATTTCTAAAGGACTTTTATATAATACATCTGAGCGTTCCATTGATTCAATTTCCATCATTTTGCGGTTATAGATAATCGTTTTACTTTCCTCATTAATAATATGAATCCCGATATCGAGTTCATTGAGTAAAGTTTCATATAGCATGTTCATTTCAATGATCTGTTTAAAATTAATGTCTTCTGTACGCATAGATTATCTTCTCCTCATTTCACCCTATGAAGACTGACTTTTTATAATTTTATTAAAATTCTTATAAAACCGCAAAATTTTTTTGCTATTTTCCTTTTAAAACTTTTCAAATGATAGAAAAATTTTGCGGTTGTGCACGCTTTTTTGTGTAAAACTCTCATTTAATATATGAATTAGAGACTTGGTACGCATTTTGCATAAATAATATTTGAAATCTCTAGAGGGGAGAATATGAATTTTTACAGGATATACAACGTTTCGGTGTCAATTAATAAGAGGGAGGGGTTTATAAAGTGAAGACAGTTATAGAAGGTGTGTATAGTCCTTGTTATGGAAAAGTAGAGAAGTTATTTGTTACGGAAAGTTCTTACGTATACGAGTGGGAGAAATTAGCGTTAATTGAAACAATAGATAAACAGAAAGTAGAAATTAAGATAGGAATCAGTGGTTATATTGAATCATTAGAAGTAGTAGAAGGACAAACTATTGCTGATCAAAAGTTATTAATAACAGTAAGGGATGACCTTTTAGTAACAGGCAGTGATTAATGTAAGTGATGTGTATTTTTGCTATTTTAAATCATTATTTTTACGGTGAAGAATTTTAAAAACGCTTACATTAAATGGATTGGCAAAGTGAAAAGGGGGGATTTATATGATGGATCAAAACCAAGGATTAAAAAGAGAATTGAAAAGCAGGCACATATTTATGATTGCACTTGGAGGCGTTATTGGTACAGGACTTTTTTTAGGATCAGGTTATACGATTCATGAAGCTGGACCTGGAGGAGCAATTGTAGCGTATCTTGTCGGTGGATTTGTAATGTATTTAACGATGCTCTGTCTTGGAGAGTTAGCGGTTGCGATGCCTGACGCAGGGTCTTATCAAACGTATGCGACAAAGCATATTTCTCCTGCAGCAGGTTATGTAGTGGGATGGATGTCGTGGTTAAACTGGTCTGCTACGATAGGTATTGAATTAATTGCAGTTAGTATTTTGATGAAACGTTGGTTTCCTGATGTACCGTCATGGATTTGGTGTGTAGTGTTCGCGGTACTGCTCTTTGCTATTAATGCGTTATCTTCAAGAAGTTTTGCGGAAGTGGAATTTTGGTTTGCAAGTATTAAAGTAATTACAATTATTGCATTTATTATTTTGGGCGGGGCAGCAATGTTTGGGTTTCTAGATATGAAAGGGAATGAACCAGCGCCAATGTTCTCTAGTTTTACTGATTATGGTGGATTGTTTCCAAATGGATTATCAGCCATTTTAATTACAATGATTGCAGTTAATTTTTCTTTCCAAGGAACAGAATTAGTTGGTATTGCAGCAGGTGAGAGTGAAAATCCAGAGAAAACGATCCCGAAGGCAATTAACAATACAGTTTGGCGTATACTTGTTTTCTTTGTACTATCTATTTTTATTCTTGCTGGACTATTCCCTTGGCAGCAAGCAGGAGTAATAGAAAGTCCATTCGTAGTTGTATTTGATAAAATTGGTATTCCTTATGCAGCAGATATTATAAATTTCGTTATTATTACAGCAGTGCTATCCGTTGCGAATTCAGGGTTATATGCAACTTCTCGTATGCTATGGTCTATGTCTAATCAAGGAATGATTAGTCCGATTTTTGGTAAGTTATCTAAAAACGGTGTTCCTATTTATGCATTGATTGTAAGTACAATTGTAGGTTGCCTTTCATTACTATCAGGTATTTATGCGGAAGATACAGTTTATTTATGGCTACTTTCTATTGCCGGGTTCGGGGCGATATTAGTTTGGGCATCTATTGCTCTATCTAACTTATTAGCTAGAAGGTCATACATAAAGCAGGGCGGGGATGTGAAAGAATTGAAATTTAAAACACCATTGTATCCATTTGTACCACTTCTTGCGTTAGTATTAAATTTAACAGTAATCGTTGGAATGGCCTTTATTCCAGAACAAAGAATGGCATTGTATTGTGGTATTCCATTTATGATTGTTTGTTTACTGTTTTACCGTGCGACAAGAAATAAGGCACGTAAAGTAGAACATATTGAAAAGACAAATACGACGGAAGTAGAGAGCTTATAATATGAATTAATTTGGAGACTGTAAGATTTGTAAACAGTCTCTTTTTTTGTGAAAATAAAGCTGGAAACATACTATGTATGCAAAGGGGAATTAGCGATGAATCCAGAAGTTTCGCAGTTGTTAAAACAAATAGATTCAAGGAAAGAGGAATTGTTAGAACTTACAAAAACATTAATTCGTTTTGAAACACCAGCACCGCCGGCGAGAAATACAAATGAGGCACAACAATTTGTTGCAGAGTTTCTAAGAGAACGAAATTTTAGTGTTGATAAATGGGATGTATATCCTAATGATCCGAACGTTGTTGGTGTGAAAAAAGGGGCAAAAAGTGACTCATATAAAAGTCTTATTATTAATGGACATATGGATGTAGCTGAAGTATCGGCAGATGAGGCGTGGGAAACAAATCCGTTTGAGCCATTTATAAAAGATGGTTGGTTAGTTGGACGTGGTGCAGCTGATATGAAAGGGGGACTAGCTGGAGCGCTATTTGCTATTCAGCTATTACAAGAAGCTGGTATTGAATTACCTGGAGATTTAATCTTTCAATCCGTAATTGGAGAAGAAGTTGGAGAAGCTGGTACACTTCAATGCTGCAAAAGAGATTATGATGCTGATTTTGCAGTCGTAGTGGATACGAGTAATTTACATATGCAAGGACAGGGCGGCGTAATTACTGGCTGGATTACTGTGAAAAGCCCTCAAACGTTTCATGATGCAACGCGTAGGCAAATGATTCATGCTGGAGGACGTTTATTTGGAGCGAGTGCAATTGAAAAAATGATGAAAATTGTGCAAAGTTTGCAAGAATTAGAGCGTCATTGGGCAGTTATGAAAACATATGAAGGCTATCCGTCTGGAACAACAACAATTAATCCAGCTGTTATTGAAGGTGGAAGACATGCAGCTTTTATTGCGGATGAGTGCCGGTTATGGATAACAGTGCACTTTTATCCGAATGAAACACATGAACAAATAATAAAAGAAATTGAAGAGTATATCGGTAAAGTAGCAGCTGCCGATCCATGGCTAAGTGAAAATCCACCACAATTTAAGTGGGGCGGAGAATCAATGATTGTGGATCGTGGCGAAATTTTCCCTTCTTTAGAAATAGATAGTGAACATACAGCTGTAAAAACGCTTAGCTCAGTACATGAATCAATTCTTTCTAAAAACGCAATTTTAGATATGTCTGCAACGGTAACGGATGGTGGTTGGTTTAGTGAATTTCATATTCCGGCTGTTATTTACGGACCAGGCACATTAGAGGAAGCTCATTCAATAAATGAGAAAGTAGAAGTAGAGCAGTTAATTGAATTTACAAAAGTAATAACAGCATTTATATATGAATGGTGCCACACGAAAAAATAGATTTGTATAGTAAAATCGTACGAGTATGTATACTTGTACGATTTTTTAGTGAACTATTTCAGAGGTGAAAATAAATAACTGAAATAGTTCTTTATTTTGCTATGTCTTTCGTTTTATTTCAAGTAATTTCTCTTTTGCTAATTCAACGGCGATCGCATCATCTAAATAGCCAATTGGAAAGAGATAGTCGGGAATAATATCTGTCGATAAAATGAAATACAGTAATGCGCTTCCAAGAACTGCACGTTCTTCTTTTGAAATGGTTTCATTGCAAAATTGTTGATACATATCTGTTAATTGTTCAATAAAAGGACCAGCACTATCAATTTGCTCTAATTTGCTTGCGAAACTGTCATGAATACGTTTTTCGCCTTCTGTTGTCTGGGCATAGCGTTCGTAATTTTCGAGTTCTTGTTTTACGCGAGTTGTAGTGTAATCGAAATCGAATAAGTTAGAGGATTGCAGCGTTTGCTGAATGGTATCAAGAGATGTGTACATATCTGTTTTTTCTTTATTAATGTGAGGAGAATCAGGGTACATTTCATCAAATAACAATTGGGGTGGAACTTGAAGACATTCTGCAAATTTTTGTAGATGTTTTTGTTTTGGCGGTTGTTTACCATTAATAATTCTTGAGACTGTTGCAGGATCAATATTTGTAAGTATTCCTAGTTGGCGCATAGATAAGGCGCGTTCTTTTAAAAGTTTTTTTATTAATTTGCCAAGCCGATCATTCGGGTTTTCATTAGCCATAGTGTAGGCACTCCTTTTTTAGTGTTGAAAAAATATTGAGCATTTATTACAAGTATATGAAACAGACAGGCACAGTTGCTCAACATTTTCATAATATGCATTGAAAAGTGAGAAAAAGGGGTGACTATTTATGAGTACGGTAGGCTTATTTTCAATTTTTTTAATCGGGATCGCTTCTAATTTAGATAATGCAGGTGTTGGAATTGCATATGGCATTCGTAAAATTCGTATTTCGTGGTTTAACAATTTTATCATCGCATTCTTTGGATTTTTATTTACTTTACTAGCTGGATTTTTTGGAAACTGGATTGCGTTATTTATTTCAGAGTTTACAGCAAATCTGATTGGAGCAATCGTTTTAGGGATAATCGGTGTGTTTATTTTATGTCAGCCTTTCTTGGGCCAAAAAAATACTGCAGGTTCTAAAGATGATAATGTACTTATGGGAATTTTACGTGATCCGGAAAAAGCAGATTTTGATGGTTCTAAAACAATTAGTTTCTCAGAAGCAATTGTTTTAGGAGTTGCGTTGTCTATTAATAATATTGCAGGTGGATTTGATGCAGGGGTAACAAATTTAAATCTTTGGCTTACAGCGACTATTTCTGGGGTGTTTAGTTTTATTTGTATTAGTGGTTTTGCGTATGTAGGAAAACGATTTTTAGCAGAATACTTAGGGAAATGGGCGACAATTATCGCAGGAGTATTATTAATTCTTATTGGGATCGATCAGTTGTTGTAAGGAGAGTAGAAAACAAGGTTCGAGTATTTCCTTGGAAATACAGCAAGGGATTGCATATATCGACGTACTTTTCTCCATACTAATACGGATTTCTTTTAAGAAAGGGGGATTTGTATGGGACGCGGGAAAGCATTTGATCATAAGAAAAAAGGGCATGATCATCAACCACCTAAAGGTGCGTTCATTCATAAAGATGTAAATGAACATACTTTGGAAGAGGAAGAGCTACCAGTAAATATTGAGGCGTATAAAAATAGTTTAAAAAAACATTAAAAGCACCTACATAGGTGCTTTTTTACCGTATATCTTCAATTAATTGTTCGGATTCTTCATGCATACTGTACTCACTTAATACTTGAATGCAAAGCCACTTTAATTCCTCAATCGTATGCTCAAGTTCTTCAGGAAGCACATGATAAATGTCTTCAAGTCCCATCCCGAAATGAATAAGTTCAAGTACTTGATCATCGATGTTCCGATCCATTAATAATTCAAGTACTTCTAAATTGAATATGTATCGGTGAGCTTCGTCGAGTGAAACAACTTTTAACTTCAAGCTTTCTACAATACTCAATATAAAAAGAAGGATTGTTTTTTCAAGAACAGGTTGTTTTCCCATTTGAAATATTAGTTTCATCTTTCACACCTCCACATATAGCGCTAGGTTGTACTATATTATTCAGGAGGGGGGAACAAATATGCATGATATAGAGAAACTTTCAGCACTGTTTTTGTAAGAGTATTGATAACTGACAAAAGGGAGGTTTTGGCGAAATAAAAAATCCTGCTAGTATAGCAGGATAACTCGCGATTAAAAAATGCTCCAACCTTCTTGAGCAGAAAGAAGTTCAAGAATTTTAAAACCAGCAATACTATTTCCGTTTGCATCTAAAGCTGGTCCGAAAATACCGATTCCCATGTCTCCTTTTACGCAGCCAAAAATACCACCGGCTACACCACTTTTTGCAGGAATACCAACACGAATTGCAAATTCACCAGATTCGTTATACATACCACATGTGACCATAAATGTTTTGCAAATTTTTGTAATATGCTTAGGGATAATTTGTTTTTTCTTATATGGGTCATATCCATCCATTGCAAAAATTAAGCCGATACGTGCTAAATCGATGCAGTTTACTTCAACTGCGCATTGACGAGTATATAAATCCATAAGTTCTTCAATATCACAATCGATAATTCCGTTTTGTTTCATATAATAACAAAGTGAACGGTTTAGATAAGCTGTCTCTAATTCTGAATCGGCAACTTTAGAGGAATAATTAATAGTAGGATTATCTGTTATTTCACGTACAAAGTGAAGAATACGTTCCATTTTTTCCTCGTTATCTTTTCCTGCTAACATGCTTGTAATAGCTAATGCTCCTGCATTTATCATTGGATTAAGGGGTTTGGACGGACTTGTCGTTTCTAACTTAATAATAGAATTAAATGGGTCACCCGTTGGTTCCATTCCAACTTTAGAAAATACATATTCTTCACCACGGTCTAAAAGGGCAAGGGCAAGTGTAATTACTTTGGAAATACTTTGAAGAGTAAATAGTGTTTGTGAGTTGCCTGCATGGATATATTCTGTTTCTTTATGGAAAATGGCAATCCCTAAATCGTCTGGATTTGCATTTCCTAGTTCGGGGATATAAGTAGCAAGTTTGCCTTTTTTCGTATATGGTTTTACTTGTTCTAACAACTGTTGTAAGTTGTTTGTTTCAATGCACCGCATAGTACCAACGCTCCTATTTTGAATTAACTAAGTTTACTTTTCCCGATATGCTCGGAAATAAATAATAACATGAAAAAGTGGAATGATAAAACGAAAGTTCAATGTGATATAATAGGTCTTTCGTTTCGAGTATTCTGTATTTTAAAAAGGAGAATTTTCCTTTTATATAACAGTTTGGAAATAGGAGATTTATCCATAAAAAGTTCAGAAATAAAAACTACACATCTATACAACTATATGTTATTATGGTTATGTAATAGAAAGCGTTTTCTAAAGCGTACTTATAATGATAACGATTTCATAAATTAAATTAGGGGGAATTAAAATGTTGCAGTTTTTACAACGTATTGGTAAAGCTTTAATGCTTCCGATCGCAGTACTACCAGCAGCAGGATTATTGCTTCGTTTAGGGCAACCAGATGTATTTGATATTCCTGTTATGGCACAGGCCGGCGCAGCAGTTTTTGATAACTTAGCACTTATTTTTGCAATTGGTATTGCAATCGGTCTTTCAGTGGATGGTAGTGGTGCAGCAGGTCTTGCAGGTGCAATTGGTTATCTTGTTATGAAAAATAGTATTGATGCACTTAGCAAAGGGTATTCAACTGCTGAATTACAAGGTAAATTAGGTAAAGTCCAAGATTTAATAGGTAATAGCGCAAATGTAGATCCATCTAAGCTTGCGGATACAATGACACAAGTATCTAAGGCTGCTGAATTATCGACTAAAGTAGATATGAAAGTTTTAGGTGGTATTATTGTTGGTGTTATAGCAGGACTTCTTTATAATAAATTCCATAAGATTAAACTTCCAGAATGGTTAGGTTTCTTTGCTGGAAAACGTTTCGTTCCAATTGTTACATCAGTTGTGATGCTGATATTAGGAATTCTATTTGCACAAATTTGGCCAACAATTCAAAATGGTATTGATGCATTAGCTCATGGAATTGTTAATTTAGGTGCAATTGGTTCAGGATTATTTGGTTTATTAAACCGTTTATTAATCCCAATTGGTTTACACCACGTAATGAACACATACTTCTGGTTTGTATTTGGGGACTTTACAAATGCAGCAGGTAATGTTGTTAATGGTGATATTGCTCGTTTCCTTGCAGGTGACAAAACAGCAGGTATGTTTATGACTGGTTTCTTCCCAGTTATGATGTTCGGTTTACCAGCAGCATGTTTCGCAATGATTGCAGCTGCTAAACCAGAAAAGCGTAAAGCAGTTACTGGTATGTTAGCTGGTCTAGCATTAACTTCATTCTTAACTGGTATTACAGAGCCTATTGAATTCTCATTCATGTTCTTATCACCAGTATTATATGGTATTCATGCTGTACTAACAGGTCTTTCTTTATTCATTACAACATCACTTGGCATTCATGATGGTTTCTCATTTAGTGCCGGTGCAATCGATTATGCTTTAAACTTCGGTATTGCAACAAAACCAGTCTTACTAGCAGGTATCGGTTTAATTTACGCAGCAATTTATTTCATAGTATTCTACTTCTTAATTAAGAAGTTCGATTTAAAAACTCCTGGTCGTGAAGATGACGATGAGTTAGTTGAAGATGGTGATGCACCAGTTGCAGGTTCAATTGGTGAAACTTACGTAGCAGCTTTAGGCGGAAAAGAAAACTTAACAGTTATTGATAACTGTGCAACACGTCTACGCTTACAAGTAAAAGATGCTGGTCAAGTAAATGAAGCAGCATTAAAACGTGCTGGTGCAAAAGGTGTTATGAAATTAAGTAATACTAGTGTACAAGTTATCGTAGGTACAAATGTTGAATCTGTTGCCGATGATATGAAAAAACACGTATAAATAATGAGATAAGAGGATGTCCCAAAAGATTGATAACATCAATTTTTTAGAGGATATCCTCTTTTTTTTGTTAATAATTTAACGGGAATCTTACTTTTGTAAATTTTCTTTTTCTTTTTTGTACATATAGGTTGGTAATATGTGCAGTGCGTGATAAAGTAGGGATGATATAGAATGGATTATCCATAATCTACTAAAATAAATCTTTAGTAGAGGAATTAAATTATTGGTGAGTAAGGGGAAAAAAGCAATTATGGATCAGGAAAAAAATAATGCGAATGGGAAAGCACATCGGCCGATTGTATACATAAAAAGAACAATCATTCTCGTCTTACTATTATCACTTGTATATTTCATGTATACAAAAATTGTTGCGCATAATAAGAAAGAAGAAACTTTAAAAGCGGCAGCAGAAATGAAGAAACAAGAAGA
>NZ_JAKUEU010000051.1:0-36722 GCF_022663075.1 Bacillus cereus group sp. BfR-BA-01441 | reverse complement strand
CCGACTGGGGCTACTGGACCGACTGGACCGACTGGACCATCCGGACTAGGACTTCCAGCAGGATTGTATGCATTTAACTCCGCTGGGATTTCTTTGGATATTGGACTTAATGCTCCAGTACCATTTAATACTGTTGGATCTCAGTTTGGTACAGCAATTTCTCAATTAGATCCTGATACTTTTGTAATTAGTCAAACTGGATTCTATAAAATTACCGTTATCGTATACACTGCAGCAGTAAGTCTATTAGGAGGACTTACAATCCAAGTAAATGGGGTATCTGTTCCAGGTACTGGGGCCACTTTAATCTCAGTTGGAGCACCTATCGTTGTTCAAGCAATTACGCAAATTACGACAACTCCATCATTAGTTGAAGTAATCGTTACAGGGCTTGGGCTATCATTAGCTGTTGGTACAAATGCATCTATTATTATTGAAAAAATCGCTTAATTTTTTACTTAGCAGTAAAACTGATATCAGTTTTACTGCTTTTTCAATTTCAAATTCAATCATGAAACATTCGCTATCTACATAATCATATTGTTGTATGACATTTTGCAGGAGGCACAAATATGGAAAGTAAATCTGCTGTTCAGCTTTATCTCGAATTGCTAAAGAAGACCATTTTATTTGAAATATGGTTAGAATATGAGGCATACTTACCCGCATCTCTACATATTTCAAAAGAACTAGAATTCGAACCAGTTACAGTCCCCCTCCCTTTATTCATTAAGCAATATGCTGAAAACCATAACTTAAAAATTGTAAAACCAAATGTTTCAAAAAGTGAACGCCATGATGGAATGGATTGGCCAAGAGCAGCACATAGCATGATTGGTCGAGAACGTATGAACCAATTACAAGAGGCGATGGAAACCGTTGTTCGTGAAAATATAGAAGGTGATTTTATTGAAACAGGTGTATGGCGCGGAGGATCATGCATTTTTATGAATGGTTTTTTACAAGCAAACAACATTACGGATCGTAATGTGTGGGTTGCAGATTCATTTGAAGGTTTGCCAGCACCGAATCTAGAACAATATCCAAAAGATTACGGTGATTATTTACACACATTCGATTACTTACGCGTCTCTTTAGAACAAGTACAAGAGAATTTCAAAAAATATGATTTACTAAATGATCAAGTGAAATTTTTAAAAGGTTGGTTTAAAGATACTTTACCAACAGCACCAATTGAAAAAATAGCAATTGCACGGCTTGATGGTGATATGTACGAATCCACAATGGATGGTCTCGTGAACTTATATGATAAAGTTTCTAAAGGTGGCTATATAATTATCGATGACTACGGGCTACCGCCATGCGCTGAGGCTGTGACAGACTTTAGAAACCAACGAAATTTAAAAGCCCCTATTACTAAAATTGATGTATTTGGCGTTTATTGGAGAAAAGAATAAAAAAAGATTTAATCTATAGGAGATTCCATTTTCACTCATTCTTCTCTCACTTCTAATCCAATTAAGTATTCTTTTTCGGAATCTCCCTACATATAACAATTGTTTTCCTGTATTCTCTCACTACAAATTGAAAATTTTATTAATAGATTTACTGCATCTTCTCATACAAGAAAGGGGTATACTCATGAGCGAAATTAACAAAGAAATGACTTTACTCCCCCCTCCTGAACTCGTCCAATATGTAGGTGGCGACTTCAAAAGAGTTGGAAAAGAGTTCCTAAAGCATTTTATTCAAATTGGTGCTTTAAAATCAAATGAAAAAGTATTAGATGTAGGCTGCGGTGTCGGCCGAATGGCTGTACCATTAATGAATTACTTAAATGATGATGGAGCGTATTATGGATTTGATTTGTTTAAAGATGGAATTACTTGGTGTCAAAATAACATTTCAACTATGCGTAATAATTTTCACTTTGAACATGTTGACATATACAATCAATTCTATAATCCGGAAGGAAAAGAAGATGCCTCTCAATATCGTTTTCCCTATGAAGACGGAACATTCGATTTTATCTTTTTAACTTCTGTATTTACACATCTTCTCCCAAAAGAATTAGAACATTACGTATCTGAAATTGTACGTGTATTAAAAAAAGACGGGAGATGTTTCATTACATTCTTTCTTATAAACCCTGAATCGTCCTATTATTTAAATGCAGGACAAAGTACATTAGGTTTTTATCATCGAATCGAAAATTGCTACGTTGTAAATAAAGATATTCCGAATTTCGCAGTTGCTTATCCTGAGACAGATATTTGCAATCTATTGAATAAGTACGGCCTAGAAATAATCAATAAGCCGCATTACGGTTTATGGTGCGGCAGACATGAATATACAAGTTACCAAGATATTGTTCTTACAAAAAAAAGCTTCTGAAAGGAAGTTATGTATGATGAATGAAAAAAATCCACCTCTCGTTTCCATCCTTATTCCTACTTATAATCGGCCTCATTATTTCAAAATTGCTCTAGAAAGTGCATTGGCACAAACTTATTCAAATATTGAAATCATCATCGGAGATGATAGTACAAATGATGAAACAGCAACTTTAATACGCGAACAATACTTACCAAATTATAAAAATATAACATACATTCGAAATACCCCTACTCTAGGACAATTTCACAATGACCTTATGCTCATAGAAAAATCAAATGGTGAGTATATAAATTTTTTAATGGACGATGACGTGTTTTATAAGCATAAAATACAAAAAATGATGACCTATTTTGAGCAAGATCCCAATAAAAATCTTGCTCTTGTTACTTCTTATCGAGTACGCATTGATGATCATGGAAATCTAATAGGTGATTCCCATCCAACACAAAGGTTATATAGTGAAGACACCCCATTAAACGGGATATTTTTAGGTAATTGGATGTTAAAGGGCGGACACAACATTATCGGTGAGCCTACAACTACTTTGTTCCGAAAGGAATTGCTCACTGAACCTTTTGGCACCCTTAAAGAGCGACAATATTCTTGTAGTGTTGATATGGCCTCATGGATTTCTTTACTTTCTAAAGGAAATGCAATATACATTTCTGAGCCTTTAAGTCAATTTCGCTACCATGCTGGACAACAAATACACAATAAGCTCCTTCAAGGTTGTGAAGATTTCACACACCTTGTTATAACAGCAAAAGAATATGGCTTTTTACAAAATACTACGGACTATAGAGCAGCTCTACTTAGTGCTTACCAATGGTGTAAAAGTTCCTTAAAATACTATCTTCATCAACTAGATATTTTTCCTGACGCACATGTACGTCTCTCTCATTGTTTGGATATAATTATTAAAGAGCTAAACAATTAAACTACTCTGCAAAATTAAAAGTGTATGGACTATATGTGAATCATTCGTATAGTTCATACATTCTTTCTCATACTATAAAGTGAAACTTTAATCAGCTCTCACCAATCGGGCTTTTACGGGCAGTTGATCCCCCACCTAACTTCTTCGCTTTCGCTGAATTTTGAGGTGGGGGTCTTACTGCCCATTAATGCGGGATAAAATCCATTACTATAAAGAGCAGTAGAAAGGAATACCTACATTGAAAGATCCAAATTCTCAATATCAAATAGACTACGTATTACTATTTATTTTATTTGCCATTGGGATTGTTAGTTGTTGTGCTATTGCAAGTGCGCAAGCCTCTTTACCGCCATTTTTACAAAACGTCAATTTTGTACTAAAGCAAATCCAATGGTATTTCATTGGATTTATAGCCATTGGTGTTATTATGATTATCGACTTCGATCGTTATCAAAAAATTGCTTGGTATTTGTACAGCTTTGCAATGGTACTACTTATTGGACTAGAACTTCAAGTACCAGGTGCCGTTACAATTAAAGGCGCTACCGCTTGGTACAGGCTCCCAGGCATCGGAAATTTTCAGCCTTCTGAAATTATGAAATTGTTTTTAATTATCGTCATTGGACGAATTATAGCAAATCATAATGAGAAATATTTTTCCCAAACGATACATGACGATTTTTTACTACTTGGAAAAATATTTGCGACAAGCTTGCCACCACTACTACTTATTGCAAAAGAACCAGATTTAGGAAACACAATGGTCATTTCAGCGATGCTTGCAGCAATGATACTAGTTTCTGGCATACGATGGCGTTTTATTTTTGGATTAGTTTCAGGTACTTTCGTTGCTGGATCTACATTAATATATATTTTTTTTACTCACACAGATTTCTTTAAAGCACACATTTTAAAAGAGTATCAATTAAATCGCTTCTACGGATGGTTAGCACCTTACAAATATGATGCACAAGGCTATCAATTAAGACAAGCATTCTTAGCGACTGGATCCGGAGAAATGCAAGGAAAAGGGTGGGAAAATGGACAAGTATATTTTCCAGAACCACATACAGATTTTATTTTCACTAATGTCGCTGAACAATTTGGCTTTCTAGGCGCAAGTGTCATTATTTCTCTTTTTTTCTTACTCATTTTTCGAATGATTCATATTGCTTTAGAAAGTAATGACCCTTTCGGTAGTTACATTTGCGCTGGTACAATCGGAATGTTTACTTTCCAAGTATTCCAAAATATCGGGATGACAATCGGATTACTTCCCATTACAGGGATAACATTACCTCTTATGAGTTACGGAGGAAGTTCACTGCTTACATACATGATTGCGATTGGATTCATTTTAAATGTTCGCTCAAGAACGAAAATCTTTATGTTTAAATGAACAACACAAAAACGCTATATTTTTATCTCTATCCTTTTTTAGATATACTAATGAAAAATACGATGGAGGTTTAAATATGAAATATGACATTATAGGAGATATTCATGGATGCTTCCAAGAGTTTCAAAATTTAACAGAGAAGCTAGGATATAACTGGAGTAGCGGTCTACCGGTTCACCCTGACCAACGTAAACTTGCATTCGTTGGCGATATTACAGACCGTGGTCCTCATTCATTACGTATGATTGAAATTGTATGGGAACTTGTCATACATAAAAAAGAAGCTTATTACGCTCCTGGAAATCACTGTAATAAACTATATCGATTTTTCCTTGGGCGTAATGTAACAGTCGCTCACGGACTTGAAACAACTGTTGCTGAATATGAGGCACTCCCTTCTCATAAGCAAAACATTATAAAAGAAAAGTTTATCACTCTTTATGAACAATCACCGCTCTACCACATACTAGATGAAAAAAGAGTAATCGTATGTCACGCTGGGATTCGGCAAGATTACATAGGAAGACGAGATAAAAAAGTACAAACCTTTGTATTATATGGCGATATTACAGGAGAAAAGCATGCCGATGGCTCACCTGTCCGTCGCGATTGGGCGCAAGAGTACAAGGGGCAAGCTTGGATTGTATATGGACATACACCAGTAGCAGAACCTCGATTCGTCAATCAGACAGTCAATATTGATACTGGTGCTGTATTTGGTGGCAAATTAACCGGATTACGTTATCCTGAAATGGAGACTATCTCTGTTCCTTCTTCTTTACCTTTTGTCGCTGAGAAATTCCGTCCAATTTCATAACTACCTTACTTAGCGAAAGATTACCGTATTATTTAGGCAGATCTCATATAAAACTAGGTAAAGTAATTAAAAAAAGATGCAATAAAGTGCATCTTTTTTTAATTACACTACATATAATGTCGCAGGAGGTGACAGAATGAAGAAAAAATCTTCTAAACAAAAAAGAAAATTTCCCCCTTTATATCTGCCCATGTACGGAATTAACAACTGGTGTAGTATTCGGGCTGCAGCGATAGAAGAACTGGAAGAACAAGAGTCATCAAAAAAAAGCAAAGTAAAACCAACATATGTCTCTTTAGAAAATGCTGTGATGAGCCGCATAATCGATCGCAGAAAAATAAAGATGCAACAAAAAAATAAACAGCTCTCAAATCAAGATGAACAGGTAATACATTCTAATCAAACAGAAGAAAAGACGGAAGAAAATATTTCTGTAGCAATAAATAAAAAAGTGGAACCAGAAATTCCAGCTGCTATTATAAACAAAGTAAAAAAAATAAAAGAGGCATTGGCTTCATCGAATGATATACAAACTGAAAAACCACTCATAATTGAGACACCTACACCTGAAAATACAAAAGTTAAAAGGGGCGGCCGATATGCATATGCGGAAGGGCTTCACTCTCATGCGGAGGGCATGGCAGCACATGCGGAAGGCTTATTAACACACGCAAAAGGTTCTTTCTCTCATGCAGAGGGATCAAACTCAAAAGCAACTGGACATAGTTCGCATAGTGAGGGAAGTGAAACGACAGCAGGCGGAGCTTATTCTCATGCAGAGGGTAAACAGACGATTGCTTTAGGCGAAGCAGCACACGCAGAAGGAACCGCAACTATCGCTAACGGATCCTCTTCTCATGCGGAAGGTCATCATACATCAACAGCTCATTTTGCAGGTAGCCATATTATGGGGCGCTTCGGCACTGCAGAAGAAGCTTATTCTTGGTTTATTGCAAATGGTGTAAGCGACACCGACCATAATATCGGGGCTAAATGGCTTGCCCATAATGGAGAAATGTACATTGAGGGTGCGTCTTACAATGCAAGTGGAACGGATTTTGCACAAATGTTTGAAACCGAAGATCATAAACCTATTGATGTCGGTTATTTCGTTACATTTAGTAGCGAAGAAAAAATTCGGATAGCTACTTCACACGACTCGTTCATTTTAGGAATATCTAGTGCAACCCCTGCCCTTATAGGAAATAGCGGGGCTTTAAGTTGGGAAAAACGTTATAAAACAGATAACTTTGGAAAACGCCAATATGTATGGACGGAAACCGAAGAAATACAACCTCTTTTAAATACAGAATGGGATCCAACTCGCAAATATGTAGCAAGAAAAGATCGCGCCGAGTGGCTTCCTGTCGGATTAATTGGACAAATGTTAGTACGTGATGACGGCACTTGCGAAGCACATGGATTTTGTCTTCCAAATGACAATGGCATTGCTACAAAAGCCGAAAATGGATTTTTCGTTATAAAGCGTACGGGTGAAAACCAAATTTTAATATTATTCCGCTAAGAAAAAAGGGAACAAAATTCTGTATAATATAAGAATTTTGTTCCCTTTTTAAGTATGCCGCAACACTTCTTGCATATCGCTTGGAAGCTTTATAGTGAAAGACATCTCTTTCTCTAAAATAGGATGATAAAACGTCAAAGATTTACTATGAAGTGCTTGCCGTTTCATTTCATCCCTTCTCCCTCCATATAAGCTATCACCAAGTAATGGATGTCCTATATGAGCCATATGCACACGAATTTGATGCGTTCTTCCTGTCTCAAGCTCAAGCGCTACATGTGTCTTATGATATGTACTATCAATTACTTTAAAATGAGTAACTGCCCTTTGTCCATCCTCACAAACCATTCGCTCAATAATGCTATCAGATTTTCGACCAATTGGTGCATCAATCATTCCTTCTCGTTCTACAATCTTTCCGTGAACAATTGCTTCATACGTTCGTTTCACAGCTTTTTGTTGATGCTGCTTCGATAAAAGATGATGCACGAAACGATTTTTTGCAATAAGCATAAGCCCCGAAGTATCACGATCTAAACGTGTTACGATGTGCACTGTACTTGCAAGATGCTGCTTATCATAATGAGATAACAGCGCATTGGCAACACTTCCTGCCGGATGTTCTCTAGACGGAATCGTTGACATATTCGCCTCTTTATTAATGATAAGAACCGCGTCATCTTCATATATAATGCATAAAGGAATATCTTCTGCCATCATCCCTTCACTTCTTTCCTCCACTGGAAAAAAGACACGTAATTCTTCACCAGCACGCAACTGATGACGAACACTCGCATGTTGACCATTTACTTCAATTGCTCCGCCATGAAACTTTATATCCGTTAAAGCGGCTTTAGAAATACCTTTCGTTTTCAAAAATTCCCTAACTAAAGTTCCCTCTTCAGCCGGCCCTATATCCCATTTCAATGTAAATCTGTTCAAATATATAACCCTTTCTATTTATCTGCAACAAACGAGTCACGAACTCGTTTCCAGAACGGGAATGGGCGGAAACGAACAAATCGTACTTTCTCGTTTGCGACGCGATACTGGATTGATTTCACATCTTGATGAACCATCGTTAAATGATCCACTGTAATTTGTAAGTTCATTCCTGCAGCTGGCTTTAACACACATGTATGATGCTTCGGCAATACGAGTGGCGATCCTACAGTACGAAATACACGATTGTTAATGGACGCCATTTCTGCAATTTGAATCGCTTCAATAGATGGGTGAATAATTGCTCCGCCAAGCGCTTTATTATACGCGGTACTTCCTGAAGGAGTAGAGATACAAAGGCCATCTCCGCGGAATGTTTCAAAATATTCTCCGCGTATTTCTACTTCTGTTACTAATGTACCTTCTGCACTTTTTACAGTCGCCTCATTCATCGCTAAATACTGTGACTCTTTACTTCCATTCACATAGCGAATAATAACTTCTAAAAGCGGATATTCCACCACTTGGAATGGTGTTTTCGCAATCGCAATTACTAATTTCTCTACTTCTGTTGGTAACCAATCTGCATAGAAACCTAGATGTCCTGTATGTACACCAACAAATGCTGTTTCATCCAATCGATTATAATAACGATGAAACGCATATAAAAGCGTTCCATCTCCCCCAACAGAAATTACAATATCGGGTTCCTTTTCATCCATTATAAATCCAAAATCTAGCAAGTACTCTTTCATCGTGCTTGCCAGTGTATCTGATGATTGATCTCCCTTTGACATAATTGTAAATTTCATCGCCCAACACCCTTTAGTTTATGATTCGGAATCTTTCGTTTCTTGCTTTCTTGAAAAAGCCTTTTGCGCTTCTTGAATTTCAAGACGAATAGAAGACATTTCTTCATCTAATAAAAACGCCGCTTCAGCTGCACGTTGCAATCGTATTTTAATATCTTCAGGAAAACGTCCACTATATTTATAATTTAAAGAATGCTCAATTGTTGCCCAAAAGTTCATTGCTAGCGTGCGTATTTGGATTTCTACCAATACTTTTTGTTCACCTTGAATCGTTTGAACAGGATAACTAATGACAACATGATAAGAACGATAACCGCTATCTTTCTTTTGCGTGACATAATCACGTTCTTCCACGATTTCAAAGTCATTTCGTTTTCGAAGATATTCTACAACAGGCTTAATCTCATCAACAAATTGACACATCATTCTAAGCCCAGCAATATCCTGCATATCTTCTCTCAATCGGTCTAGCGGTACATTTCTCTTCTCCGCTTTATCAATAATACTTGCAACCGACTTTACCCTTCCTGTTACAAACTCAATTGGAGAATGCTCTGTTAACATTGCAAATTGAGTACGCATTCCTTTTAGTTTCACTTTTAGCTCTGCCACCGCTTGGTGGTAAGGTGCTAAAAATTCTTCCCAATTTCGATTCATTTCAACCACCACCAAAATCAATCCATTTGCTTATAGAAATACTTTTTCTACAGCAGTTACTAATTCTTCTCCGTAATTTGCATTACCTTCAATATTTTCAACTAAATATTCTACTTCTTCTTTTAATCCTTCTAATTCCATTTCAATGTCATTCACGCGAACGAACATAACCACATCGTTATTCATCGCTTCATGCATTGCTTCCCAGCATGTGTGCGGAATACTTACATAAATGAAAGATGATTCATTTTCTAAGATATATAAAAATGATAAATTGTCTGAGTCTACAAGTACGTGATTACGCGCACTTAACTCCTTTACCTCTATTTCACTATTTTCCGCACAAAAAATAAGAGCATTCTCTCTCTTTTCTACGCTCTTAACTTGGATTTTATTTTGCATGCTCTAACTCCTCCATCTCAACTTCCTGTCTTACTTAACAGTATTATTGTATCATAACATGGACGCAAACAAATAAAACATTGAACCAAATTTATGAAAAAGCGATAATGTGTAAAGAATTATTTTTCAAAAGGAGATTATACAATGACACAAGAAATTGAAATTGAATTCAAAAATATCGTTACAAAAGAAGAATTCGATACATTATGTAAATCGTTTTCTATTGAAGCATTTACAAAACAAGTGAATCACTACTTTGAAACACCTGACTTCTCGTTAAAAGAAGCTGGCTCTGCACTTCGTATTCGTCATAAAGGAGCAACTTATACGTTAACGTTGAAACAACCTGCAGAAATCGGTTTATTAGAAACGCATCAAGTCGTAACAGAAGACGAAGCAAAAATGATGATGAAAACAAACACAATCATTCAAGGAGCAGTAGTAGATCAATTACACAAATTACAAATTCCTGTTTCTGCTTTAACATATATGGGTAGTTTAACAACAGAAAGAGCAGAAACATTATTTAAAGGCGGAACGCTTGTCTTTGATCATAGTTTCTATTACAATCACGATGATTATGAAATTGAATTTGAAGTACAAGATGAAGAAACAGGAAAAGCTGCATTTATTCATTTATTAACGCAACATAACATACCTGTTCGCCATACAAATAACAAAGTAAAACGCTTTTTCCTTGCCAAACAAAAAAAAGCACGCTAAAGTGAAAATTCCACTAGTGAATATGTTTCACTAGTGGATACATCTCACTAAAAAAGTTTACACCCGTAGAATAAGCAAAGAATCTTTGAGAAAGCTGTTTATTTGCCCTCTCGAACATTCCATTGCTACAATAGATATACATTTCATGGAAAAAGGAGTTTATAAAGGATGAGCAAGCAACCGATGACACCATTTGAAGGAATTGGCGGTGAACAATGCATTGCAATATTAGTAGATACATTTTATTCCTATGTCAGTAAACACCCTGACTTATCTCCCATCTTCCCGGAAGATTTAACAGAAACCGCTAGGAAGCAGAAGCAATTTTTAACACAATATTTAGGTGGTCCTAATTTGTACACTGAAGAACATGGTCATCCTATGTTAAGGGCACGCCATCTTCCGTTTGAGATTACTCCAAAACGAGCAGAGGCTTGGCTATCATGTATGGAGCAAGCAATGGATGATACTGGAGTTCATGGTCATATAAGAGAGTTTGTTTTTGAACGTTTAGCATTAACCGCTCAGCATATGGTTAATACTCCAAACGAAACAGGTGAAGTGTAATGGATAAGCAGGAAGCAAAGCATATAAATATGCCATCTCCTTCCGCATGCGAGCATAAGTCTGTAGAAGCATATTTATTTATTGATCCACTTTGTAAAGATTGCTGGGAAATTGAGCCTTTTATTATTAAACTATGGCTTGAATACGGGAAATACTTCTCTATTCGTCATATCGTAACAGGAAAAGTGGATGGAACGAACGCTTCCTCACACAAATGGAATAAACCTGCTAATATTCGATTTGTGTGGGAAAAGACAACCAGTTTACAAGGTTTTTCATGTGATGGAAAGGTACATATGCAAGAAGCATCGTCAACACCATATTTAGTTTCGATGGCAATTAAGGCAGCGGAGTTGCAAGGCCGAAAAGCAGGTTCGAAGTTTTTGCGAAAACTCCAAGAATACATTTTCCTTGAAAATGTATCAAACCCTGACTGCGAACTATTACTTGCATGTGCGAAAGATAGCAATATTGATGTAGAAGAATTTAAAAAAGATCTACATTCTGCTAGTGCAAAAAAAGCTTTCCAATGTGACTTGAAATTCACAAATGAAATGCATATTACAGAAATACCTTCCCTCGTCTTTTTTCATGCGAACTCAGATGAAGAAGGTATTAAAATCGCTGGAAATTATTCCTACGATGTATACGTACAATTATTGAAAGAACTTGTAAAATGTGAAATTGAGCCAGAACCATTACCACCTTTAGAAGTGTTACTAGAAGCAACACAATTTATATCTTCAAAAGAAGTAGCATTTATTTATGATTGTCCGCAACAAGAAATTGAACGCGAACTAAAAAAATTACAACTGAAACGAAAAGTACAAATGATAGAAGTAAAATGCGAACGTTATTGGAAATGGATAGCAAAAGAAAAAGACCTGGTGTAAACACCAGGTCTTCTTCTTTACGGCTTATAAAAATATTAAAGGGGATGGGAGAAATTTTCACGTTCAAACAAAGGGGTATATGTTTGTATGTGAATTCGTTCACGCTTATTATATTACAAGATTCGACGTCAGATGACAACCCCTTTTGTCGAATTTCACACTTTTGTCACATTCTAAACGTTTTCATTTTTGAATAAGCTATAAAAAAGGTCATTTAGGAGGTTTATTTATGAAAAAATCTTATATTGCTCTTCTCTTTCTAGCTGTCATCGTTTCTTTTTTCTTGTACATCCTCTCTCTACTACAAGCTTTTCCTAAAATTATTGCCTTACCTCTTTTATTCGGAATCATCGTTATCACTCTCTCTTATTTCAATTATAAAAAACGATTCAAAGGGTTTTAATTTTAAAAATCAGTCGTAAAACTATCCTTTCAGTTAGAAAAACAAAGAAATTCACCTTTCTTTTCGACAAATATCGACATTGAATCTATTCAACAAAAAGACGAGGATACAATCCCTCGTCTTTTTTCATTACTTTTCTTCAAATAATAATGCTTCTAATTCATTTAATTTCTCTTCAAATACTTGTAGCGCCTCTTTTACTGGTTCAGGAGATGCCATATCTACTCCTGCTTTTTTCAGCACTTCAATTGGATAATCAGAGCTTCCTGCTTTTAAGAACTCATTAATATAACGTTCTACTGCTGGTTGTCCTTCTTCTAAAATCTGTTTAGATAGAGCTGTCGCTGCACTAAATCCTGTTGCGTATTGATATACGTAATAGTTGTAGTAGAAGTGTGGGATACGAGACCATTCTAAACCAATCTCTTCGTCGATTACTAAAGCGTCACCGAAATATTTCTTATTTAAATCATAGTAAATTTCCGTTAACATGTCTGGCGTAACAGCATGTCCTTCTTGTACTTTCTTATGAATAATATGTTCAAACTCTGCAAACATCGTTTGACGGAATACAGTACCACGGAACCCTTCTAAATAATGATTTAATAAATATAGACGCTCTTTCTTATCTTCTGTCGTTTTTAATAAATAATCATTTAGAAGCGCTTCATTACAAGTAGATGCCACTTCTGCTACGAAGATGGAATAATCACCATATACGTGCGGTTGTGTTTTTCTTGTATAGTAACTATGCACCGAATGACCAAACTCATGAGCAAGTGTAAATAAATTATTTACATTATCATGCCAGTTCATTAAAATATACGGATTTGTTCCATATGCACCAGATGAATATGCCCCGCTTCGTTTTCCTTTATTCTCATACACATCTACCCAGCGATTTTCATATGCCTCTTTCAAAATATCAACATATTCATCACCAAGTACGTTTAAAGATTTTAATAAAAGGTCTTGCGCTTCTTCGTATTTCACATTCATTTTCACTTCTGGTACAAGTGGTGTATATAAATCATACATATGAAGCTCATCAAGTCCTAGTGCACGCTTACGAATATCGATGTAACGGTGTAATAAATGTAAGTTGTCATTTACTGTTTCAACGAGTTGATCGTATACTGCTTCCGGAATATTATTATTGCTCAGTGCAGCTTGGCGAGCAGAATCATATTTACGAACACGCGCATTGAAATTATTACGTTTTACTGCTCCGCTTAACGTACTTGCGAATGTGTTTTTAAATTTTCCGTACGTTTCATATACAGCTTTAAATGCATCTTTGCGAACACGAGGATCATCACTTTCTAAAAACTGAATGTAACGGCCATGTGTAATTTCTATTTCTTCTCCGTCTTCCCCTTTAATAGATGGGAATTTTAAATCCGCGTTATTCAACATACCGAATGTATTGCTTGATGAACTCATTACTTCAGATGCTTCCGCTAATAAAGCTTCCTCAGCTTCTGATAATACGTGCGGGCGTTGACGTGTAATTTCTTCTAATGCATGTTCATATACACTTAAATCTCTATTTTCCTTCAAGAATGTTTGCAGTGTATCTTCTGAAATCGATAAAATTTCAGGCACAATATACGCTGTGCTACTAGATACTTGTGAATATAAATTTGTTGCACGATCATTTAATGCTTGATATACAGAGTTTGTTGTATCTTGATCGTAACGCATATGAGCATATGTATATAACTTACCTAATCGCATTGATATTTCATCTTCATATTGCAATGCCTCAAGTAAATTGTCCGCAGAGTCACCAAGTTTCCCTTTAAATTCAGTTAACTTCGGTAATAGCTCTTTAATAGCTTGGAATTCTTTTTCCCATTCTGCATCCGTTTGGAAAATATCTTCTAATCGCCACGTACTTGCTTCTTCAATCTCGTTGCGATCTGGTAATGCTTTCGCTTTGTTTTGTTCAGACATTCTTTAAGCCCTCCTTTAAATATCTCTACTTAAGTACAATTCGTTTTTTCTTATGTAATTCCTTCACAATCATTCTTTATTATATCCGCTTTTCCTCCTCTCATGTTAAAATTTGCCTCAAATAAAGATAGCGCATGTATTAAGCAAATCTCATCATGTTTCATAATTTCCTCCTCTGTTTTTAACATCACGGCATCCCTTATTTTTCGGTACGTATAAGTTCCCACTTTACGTAAAACACCTATATAGCATAAAAATGTCATATATTCAGTAACTGCCATTTTCCATATGTGCTGCGAAAAGTACGGAAGTATCCGCCTTTTCGTATACCTTTTTACATAACTACACACGTATTGAAGAGAAATACACTCTCCCACTGCAAGCTCCCCTATACACTTCATATATAGAAAAGCTTGCCATATAAATGGGTTTGTTTGAAAAGCAAATGCAGAAGGGAGTGGAACACCAATTTCAGAAGGAAAGCTCGCTGGGGTACATTTAAATTGATATAAGAGGCGTAATAATGACTTATAATTATAATTCCAAATCGGTAAGGCATTTTGGCGAAAGTTTTTCTTTCTCTTCTTCCACTCTTCACCCAATCTTTCTTTCCCGAAAGGAACAGGAGAAAAAAGCATTTCAAAAGTAGTCGCATCAGTTGGTAAATATATAGTATGTGAGAAAAAAACATTTGTAGAAAAGGGAGTGACAAATGCACATTTCATAAATGATTTTTGTTTCGGACAGAAGAAAATAAGAAGTGGCTGAGGATAAGATTGTAAGGAGAAAGCCATAAGTGAGGAAAATTTCATCCAATATGCAGATTGCTTTTTCAATTGATTTCCACCAACGATCCAAATGACCTGTATACCAGCTTGCCAATACGAATATGTTCTTTTGTACAGCTGCTCTATAGCGAGGTTTGCACATTGGTATTCAATTGCAATTTTTCTACCCGCCCTCTCTACAAAAACATCTGGTCGTTGCTTAATTTCTGGGAGGTAGTACTCTATATCCACCTGAAAGTTTTGACGTTTGAACCATCTATATAACAATTCTTTACCATGCATATGATACTTTGATTCCGCTTCATAAAAGGCAAGACATGAATCCACTTTTTTATGAGCAAAATGCCAACTTTTTTGTTTCCCTAATTTCATTTGCACTTCCTTTCCGCAAGCTACACAAAAGAATCGTTCTTGTTGACGCATACGGCGCAAAAGCTCTTCATTACAATTATAGAGTAAATGAATTTTTTCACCGTTTTCTCTTTTAGCGATAAATATCGTAATCACACCCTTTCAGCTCCTTATATTCTACAATTTGTTACAAATTCCTTTTAAAAAAGAGATGTCCCAATTTCGGACATCTCTTTTTATAATAAAGGTGATAATAATCGGTACGTTGATTCAACAATTCGTCTATGAAGACGTCTTTTATGAAAATGATCACCATGAATTTCACTTGATTCTTCTAAATCATCTTTAAAGTCTTGAACAAGTTTTCGAATGCTATCTGTATCATATAAAAAGGCATTTACTTCAAAATTCAAATGAAAACTTCTCATATCCATATTAGCTGTCCCAATTGAAGCTAAATCAGAATCAACGATGACAATTTTACTATGAAGAAAACCTTTTTCGTATTCATATATCTTTACTCCTGCATCTAAAAGCTCTGGGAAGTACGATCTCGATGCGTAAAAGACAGTACGCTTATCCGGTTTACTCGGCATTAATAAACGAACATCAATACCAGCAAGTGCAGCAACCTTTAATGCGGATAAAATATCATCATCCGGAATAAAATACGGCGTTGCAATCCAAATAGATTTCCGAGCAGAAGCGATCATTGCGAAATATAAATGCTTAATCGTTTCCCACTTATTATCGGGGCCACCTGCAACTAGCTGCACTCCTCCCCAATGATCACCCTCAACTGCTTTTGCTTGTAAATATTCAGGGGCTAGCACAGCCTCTCCAGTCATATAAAACCAGTCTTGAAGGAAAATAAGTTGTAAACTTTGAACCGCTTCACCACGTAAATACAAATGCGTATCTCGCCAAAAGCCAAAATATTTATTTTTCCCTAAATACTCATCACCGATATTTAATCCGCCTACAAATCCTTCGTTCCCATCAATCACAACAATTTTCCTATGATTTCGATAATTAATCTTATCGTTTAAAATCGGAAAGCGCACAGGAAAGAATGGAATCATTTCTACACCTGCATCGTTTAATTCTTCAATATACGATTTCGATAACTTAAAACTTCCAACCGCATCATATAAAAAGCGAACAACAACGCCTTCTTTCGATTTTTGTATTAAAATATCTTTAATTTCTGTTCCTAATTTATCATCACGCACAATGTAATATTCCATATGAATGTGATGTTTCGCTCGTTTTAACCCATTTAAAATAGCCCGAAACGTTTCATCTCCATTTGTTAATGTCCTCGTTTCAGTTTGAAATGAAATATTTAAAGCTCCTAATCGATCCGCTAAACGAAATAACAGTTCTTGATGCTTATGATTGCGTAAAATTCGTTCTTCGTAATCTTCATGCCCTTTATATTGTAAAAACGCCTGTTCATCAAGTAACGCCTTCTTTTGGAACATTCTTTTTCTTCGAAAATTTTGTCCGAATAATAAATAAGCAAAGAAACCAAATACCGGAAAAATTCCTAAAACAATTAACCATGTAAGTGTTTTAGATGGATGTCGATTTTCTAAGAAAATAACGCAACCAATTAAAAACGCAGATACTGTAAATAAAATACTAATAATACCTAAAATCGAAACATCTTTTATCCCAATCACATCTGAATAAAATGCTACATCAATAAACATACGTAACGAAACAAATAATGCGAACAATAGCAGTATAAAGAAAATCAGCTTTAACGTATTTTTCATCTCTTACCTCCTAACTAAGAAAGCTTTCCTATTCTTCATATAAAAAGCCGATTTCATACTACAGAAATCGGCCTACGTTTTAGCAGGAAAATTATTGCGAATCGTTTCAAGCGCATGCTCTTTCACAATTTGTTTTCCATACTCACTTACACGATGAATTGTTAAAGTTGATTCTTCTCCATATTCTAAAATAATACTTAAAATACGATCGATTTCTTCTTCATCATGTAGCACTTCATCGAATTCCACATATACATAATAGCGGTCCTCAAATGAATACAGCTCATCTTTTATATCTTCAAAGATAAGACGATGACTTAATGAAATGACATCTTCAAAATCATTAAATTTAATTAAAAAGCCAAACGTACCATCTTCATTAAAGTTTGTTCCTGTTTGTTCTTCTACCTCTTCGACTAATTCTTGTTGGAATAATGATTCGATGCCTTCATCTAGAGGAATATCTATAATTTTGTCTACCCCTATCGGTAGTTCCAGCTTTTGTCCGTCCTTTGAAAGCTCTGCTTTCGTGACAAGTACTTCAATCCCTTTATCGACTGCTTGCACTTGAATCCATAACGGTCCATCAATAAAGAAATCGTCATGATCACGAGCTTCGTCCATCATCTCCCAAAAGAGCTCTTCACTTCGTTCGCGATCATACCAAATTTCTTCACGATTAAATCCTCTATCCTCTATATCAATGTACGTAATAAAAAATTTCATCGTATGATCATTAATTCTTTCAATATCCAAAATACAACTCTCCCTTCCTGCTTAGAATTGTTATGAAGGGATTCCCCACTCATATGACAAATCAATAGATTCTTGTACTCTCATTTTATGATAAGATTCTCCAGAATGGAAATAAAATCGATTTATTTTACAAAAATAGTTATATGCCTATCTTTACTCGATAAACTACATAAATATATTATTATAGCGATTTCTTACTTACAAAAAATTTGGACATACATTTCCACATTCCCCCGTACACTGTAATAAAGTGAAACTTCTATTAGAAGAGATTATTTAACAACAACTTTCTTCATCACATACATATAGTTCGCTTATTAAAACATCATAAATGGAGGCAGACGAATGGACTTAGAGTTTTTAACATCCGTACTAATGATTGTCGGTATCGATGTTGTATTAGGTGGTGACAATGCAATCGTCATCGCACTAGCTAGCCGAAATTTACCTGAATCGAAACGAAATAAGGCTATTTTGATCGGTACTCTTTTAGCGATTGTACTAAGAATCATCCTTACTATACTAGCTGTCTATTTACTCGACATTCCATTTCTACAATTGATTGGCGGGGTTTTACTTACATTAATTGCAGTCAATTTATTAACCGATAATAGCAACGATCTTTCTTCTATTCAAGGAAAAACAACTTTATTTCAAGCTGTGCGGACAATTGTTTTCGCGGATCTCGTTATGGGGTTTGATAATGTTATTGCCATTGCAGGTGCAGCTCACGGGAGATTTTTACTCGTCATAATCGGCTTACTCATTTCTATCCCGATTATTATTTGGGGCAGCAAACTTATTTTAATACTTATGGAACGATTTCCATTCCTCATTTATTGCGGTGCAGCGATTCTTGCCTATACTGCAGGAAAAATGGTTACACATGAAGACAGACTTGCAACCTTTTTTCATAACAATCCAAGTTTCACTACAAGCATTCCTTATTTGTTCATTTTCACTATTTTATGCATCGGCTTTATCGTACAACAAGTTCGATTACGCAATGTGAAACATTAAAAAAAACCTTCTACTATATAATAGGTAGAAGGTTTTCATATTATTATAATTAATTTACAAGACGTTGTGCTTCACGTAATTGGAACGTTCTTACTGTACGTGGTAAGAAACGACGAATTTCGTCTTCGTTGTAACCAACTTGAAGGCGTTTCTCGTCAATCATAATTGGACGACGTAAAATCCCTGGATAGTCACGAATCATCTTATATAAATCTTGAAGTGGTAAAGACTCTAAGTTTACATTCAATTCTTGGAAAACTTTCGAACGAGTAGAAATAATCTCATCCGTTCCGCTTTCTGTCATACGTAAAATCTCTTTAATTTCCTCAATCGTTAATGGATCTGAGAAAATATTACGTTCTGTATAGGGAATATGATTTTCCTCTAGCCATAATTTCGCCTTTCTACAAGACGTACAGCTTGGAGAACTATATAATGTTACCATACAAAGCTCACTCTCCTTAAAGAGTACAAATTCTGTACTAAATACAGTTTTAATTTCTAACTTCAGCAATTTTTCGCGATAACTTGTCTTATTGAAAAGTACAAAAATCGCATTTCATGTAAGCAACAACTTATAATAAACAACAATTACTTTTAATAAGTAACTTCTATAATCATTATACAATAGATTTTGCAAGAAATATACAGTAAATTTCCTGCTAGTTGAGAAAACTCTTCCGTGCATTTCACTGCTATGTAACATGATTACGCTCACTTCAGCTGTACTTTAACAATAACTTTCAATCCTTTTACTACTCACTTCTCATAGATTTTTCATATAATATATAGTTATTTATCTATAATCTTCCCTATGAAAAAGAGAACGTTTTCTTACTTTTTCTTGATAAATCAATTAAGAAATGTAAGACTATACAAATGAGAATAAAAAGGAACGTTTGTTCTCATTTTAACAAATATCCTCCCTCCTGTCTACACGATTTCTAAAGTAAATTAAATATTTTTCTGACATTTCTTTCTTTTTCATTTTTTATCTCATACAATAAACATACAGACAGGCAAAGGGGGAGTTTTCAAATGATTGCTTTTTTTATTGATTTTATTACGGTTGCTGCCCTCATCATCGGAATAACAGCATTGATTGGTGTCATTACAAATAGCATCGGCGAAAAGCTCTTTGGTGGAAAAGAAAAAATGAAGTTTGTTAACAAAAGTTTGGATGTACAATCTGGCTGGAACCAAGTTGGCGGAAAAGGCATTTATAAGAAACGAACGTATTAAAAAAAAGCAGGCGATCACCTGCTTTTTTTCTTACTTCTCTACTGACGCCCATTTAAAGCTTAAATCGCCGCCATATTTATGGTTATACATATTTTTAATTGAATCTCTTTGTAAATATGCTCTACCACGTTGATATACTGGAACGATCGCAGCATCATCAAGTAACATTTTTTCTGCTTCTAATAAGTTCTTCCAACGAGCATTTACATCGCTTCCATCTTTTTTCGCCTTCATAATGATTTCATCGTATTTTGGATTAGAGTACTTCATCTTATTTTGTGACCCATCTGTTACAAACATATCAAGATATGTAATTGGATCTGGGAAGTCCGCACTCCATCCAGAGAATGACATGACATAATCGCCCGCATCTTCTAATTTTAGTTTTTGTGCGAATGGTTGTTGTTTAATTTTTACTGTTAAACCTGGTAAATTCTTTTCTAATTCACCTTTTAAATATTCACCAGTTTTCTTTGATAACTCTACATCTTCATTTAATAATTCTAATTCGATTTCATTTTTACCAAGTTCTTTTTGACCAGCTTCCCAATATTTCTTCGCTTCTTTCACGTTTGGTTTTACAATATCCCCGTTTACAGCACGGAAATCTTTTTTATCTGGTCCTTTAATGAAGTTATCAGGAATTAATCCTGTTGCTGGCTTAGAACCGTTATTTAATAATGTATCCACGAATGGCTTACGGTCAAAAGCAAGTGAAATTGCTTTACGAATATTTTTATTTGCTAAAGCTGGATCTTTTTGATTTAAACGAAGGAAGAATACAGATGTATCTTCTACTGTTTGGAAATCTGGTTTTCCTTTATATTTATCAATAAACTCCGCTAATAACGACGCTCGATCAATTGCATTTGTTTCATATAAGTTAATTGGCGTAGATGTATCTTTTACAATATTAAAGTTTACTTCTTCAATCTTCACTTCTTTATTGTCCCAATATGACGCGCTCTTTGTCATTTTAAAGCTACGTTCATGTTGCCAATCACTTAATGTAAATGGTCCGTTATAAAGCGTTGTATTCGCTTCCAAACCAAACTTCGTACCTTGCTCTTTCACAAACTTTTCATTCACAGGATAGAAGATTGGATATACCATTAAATCTACAAGGTATGGAATTGAATTATCTAATTCCACTTCTAATGTATAATCATCAATCGCCTTTACCCCTAATTGATCCGGACTCATCTCTTTTTTATTAATTTTCTCTGCATTTTTTATATCATACATAATGTACGCTGATTTCGCAGCTGTATCTGGGTTAATCGCTCTTTGCCATGCGTATACGAAATCTTTTGCCGTCACAGGATCACCATTTGACCATTTTGCGTCTTCACGTAATTTAAATGTATATTTTTTACCATCTTCTGATTTTTGGAATTCCTTCGCTACACCAGGAACTAGCTTATCATCTTTTCCTAAACTGTATAAGCCTTCCATCGTATTACCCATTACTCTTGAAGAAACTGCATCAGCTGATAACGCTGGATCCATCGTTGGAATTTCTTGCGTTTCAATTAAGTTAATAACTTGCTTCGCACCGCTTTTCCCGCTATCCCCTTTTGCGTTCGCTTGCGGTTCATCTTTTTGGTAGCTACATGCCCCTAACATCATGCTCATTGCTACTGTTGATACTACAAAAACTGGCATCTTTTTTTTCATACTTCCACCCTCCATAAAAATGTTAGCCCTTTCATTTTCAAACAGAAAGAAATATATATATGTTCTAATAATTCATATTATACACACAAATATATTTTTTGTATATTTATATTTCTATTTCATTAAAATTTCCTGTTAAAAAATAAATCTTTGTAAACGTTTCATATTGCTGATTATTCTTACTAAAGTGTTAAAAACAATATTTTTTATACTTTTCTAAATTATCAGAGAAAAATGAATTTTATATCTCATAATACTTCATGTATAATTATCCTTTTGTTTTTATCATAAAATAGCACTCTCTTCATAATAAAAATATGTAGGCTAAAATGAGTGCAAAGGTTAAGAAAGTATGTTACGATACATTTTGCTAAAAATAGATATCGGTAAAGAGGGGACGGACATGGCAGCAATTCAGGCAAAAAACGGGCCTACTGAGAAATTAAGTTTATTCTTATTAACATGGCCTATTTTTCTAGAAGTTTTTCTTTTTATGTTAATGGGGATCGCTGATACTTTCATGTTAAGTGCATTATCAGACGATGCTGTATCTGGGGTTGGTGCAGCGAATCAATACCTCCATATCGCTATTTTGGTACTAGAAGTCATCGGGAACGGCGCAGCTATCGTCGTATCTCAATACCTCGGTTCCAAACGCTTTATGGAAGCATCTAAAATATCAGCATTAGCCGTCACATTAAATTTAATAGTTGGGCTCGTTATAAGCGTTGGTTTTCTTTTATTTTCGAAACATATGATGCTCGCAATGAACTTACAAGGCGATGTACTAACGTATGCGCAAAACTACTTATCTATCGTCGGAGGAGCCATCTTCCTACAAGCTATTATTAACTCATTAGCCGCAATTATCCGTGTACACGGTTTCACAAAGCAAGCGATGTTTATTTCACTCGGAATGAATATGATTCATATCGCTGGAAACTATGTACTCATTTTCGGGAAATTTGGTTTCCCTGAGCTCGGTGTACAAGGGGCTGCCATTTCTTCTGCTGTCAGCCGACTTATAGCGCTTATTGTTTTCTTCTGGTTACTATACCGCGTTATGGAATATCGTGTAAAATTACAATATTATTTCACCTTATCAAAAGAATATATCGGGAAAATTTTAAAAATCGGGATTCCATCTGCTTTTGAGCAAGTTATGTATCAAGCTTGTCAAATTGTCTTCTTATACTATGCAACATATTTAGGAACGGAATCGTTAGCGGCTAGACAATACGCTACGAACATTTCTATGTTCACTTATTTATTCGCTATTGCAATTGGTATGGGAACAGCCATTATTATTGGCCGCCTCGTTGGTGGTGGCGAAAAAGATGAAGCATACGAACGCTTGTGGAAAAGTGTAAAATGGGCGATTGGTGTAACTTTATGTATGGTCGCTCTCGTTATTACATTCCGTACACAATTAATGGGACTGTTTACAGATAATCCGTACATTATCGGGTTAGGCGCAAGTGTTCTTTTACTAAGTGTACTACTTGAAACGGGACGTACGATGAATATCGTCATCATTAATTCGCTTCGTGCAGCTGGTGATGCAAAATATCCTGTTTTAATCGGTGCATTCTCTATGGTGTTAATGAGTTTACCACTAGGTTACTTTTTCGCCTTTCATTTAGATATGGGGCTCGTTGGTATTTGGCTAGCAATCGCCATCGACGAATGGACACGTGCCATTATTATGTTCTTCCGCTGGAAAAGTAGAGCGTGGGAGCGTTATGCACTTGTTAAACCTGAAGAACAAGAGGAGAATGTTTCTGTTCAAGTTCAGTAATTTTGCATATGGATATCACTAATGATACATGAGATTTATATCGGCGATTCTTTAAATATATCGACTGACCGACAAATGTATACAATTCTTTTATATAGTAGAAAAAGAGCCATCCTTCCATAACAGAAGAATGGCTCTTTTTCTTATTGATAAATCTCTTTATATTTCTTGTACTCCGCTTCCGAACATAGTACGAAATGTCCCGGGCGAATTTCACGCATTGTTGGTGCTTCACTACCATAATTATGCTGTGATGGATCATATACGATACGTTTACGATTGCGCTCATAATCTGGATCTGGAAGTGGAATCGCTGATAATAGTGATTTCGTATATGGATGAATTGGATTCGCATATAATTCATCACTTGTTGTTAACTCAACGATTTGGCCACGGTACATTACACCAATACGATCACTAATGTATTTTACCATTGATAAATCATGGGCGATGAATAAGTATGTTAAACCTTTTTCTTTTTGTAACTTTTTCAGTAAGTTTACAACTTGCGCCTGAATCGATACGTCAAGTGCTGAGATCGGCTCATCGGCAATGATAAATTCTGGGTCTACAGCAAGCGCTCGAGCGATACCGATACGCTGACGTTGTCCACCTGAGAATTCGTGTGGGAAACGGTTTGCGTGCTCTTTATTTAAACCAACTGTGTTTAATAGTTCATGAACACGGTCCATGCGCTCTTTTTTACTTTTCGCTAATCCGTGAATATCAATACCTTCTGCGATAATATCCCCTACTGTCATACGAGGATTTAATGATGCGTATGGATCTTGGAAAATCATTTGCATTTTACGGTTGAATTTCTTCAGTTCTGCGCGTGATTTCTTACCATGTACGTTTTCACCATCGAACAATACTTCACCAGCAGTTGCATCATATAAACGAATAATCGTTCTTCCAGTTGTCGATTTACCACAACCTGATTCTCCTACAAGACCAAATGTTTCTCCGCGGTAAATATCAAATGAAATATCATTAACCGCTTTGACAACACCACCACTCACGTCGAAGTGCTGCTTTACATTTTTTACTTCAATTAATTTCTCACGTTGTTTAGTCATGTTGTTCACCTGCTTTCATTTGAAGAATGCGTTTTTCAACGACTGCTGGCGGTTTTACTTCTGGAGCTTGCTCGTGAAGTAACCAAGTTGCCGCATAGTGCGTATCACTTACTTTAAATAAAGGTGGGTCCATTTCAAAATCAATTTTCAGTGCCTGTGGGTTACGTGGTGCAAAAGCATCTCCCTTTGGCGGCTTCAATAAATCTGGAGGCGTTCCAGGGATTGCATATAGCTCTTCTTCTGAACCATCTAAACTTGGCATAGATGCGATTAAACCCCAAGTATATGGATGTTTCGGATTGTAGAAAATTTCATCTACAGTTCCAATTTCAACAACTTTACCAGCGTACATAACTGCCACTCGGTCCGCAACGTTTGCTACTACACCTAAGTCATGCGTAATGAAAATGATTGCTGCTTCTGTTTTTTGCTGAATGTCTTTCATAAGTTCTAAAATTTGCGCCTGAATCGTAACGTCTAGCGCTGTTGTCGGCTCATCGGCAATTAATAATTTCGGGTTACAAGCTAACGCCATCGCAATAACTACACGCTGTCTCATACCACCTGAGAATTGGTGAGGATATTGTTTTAAACGAGCTTCTGGATTTGGAATACCTACAAGGTCAATTAATTCTAAAGCAACTTTACGTGCATCTGCTTTACTCATCCCTTGGTGTTTAATTAGACCTTCCATAATTTGATTTCCAATTGTCATCGTTGGGTTTAATGATGTCATTGGATCTTGGAAAATCATCGCGATATCTTTACCGCGTACTTGCTGCATTTCTTTTTCTGTTAATTTCGTTAAGTCACGACCTTCAAATACGATTTCACCATTTTTAATGCGTCCAGGAGGATTCGGAATTAATCCCATTAACGCTTTAGAAGTAACTGATTTCCCTGAACCAGATTCTCCTACAATCGCCAATGTTTCTCCTTTTTTCAAATCAAAAGTAACGCCGCGTACAGCTTGTACTTCACCTGCATGTGTATCAAAGGAGACTTGTAAATCTTTTACCTCTAACAATGTTTTCATCTTTGCCTCTCCCCTCTTTTACTTACGCATTTTTGGATCTAACGCGTCGCGTAATCCGTCTGCCATTAAGTTAAACGCTAAAATTAATATACTGATGACAACCGCAGGGATGAACATCATATGCGGATACGTTTGAATAGATTTATAACCATCATTTACAAGAGAACCTAGTGACGCAAATGGCGGCTGAATTCCTAAACCGATGAAACTTAAGAACGCTTCACCAAACACCGCTGATGGAATTGTAAACATTGTCATTACGATAATAGGTCCCATTACGTTTGGAATTAAATGTTTCACAATTAATTGTGTATTTGTTGCACCTAATGTACGAGATGCTAATACATATTCTTGGTTTTTTAACTTTAAGATTTGTCCACGAACAATACGCGACATCCCTATCCAACCTGTAATCGCCATCGCGAGTGTAATTGACCAAATACCAGATCCCATAATGATTACCATTAAAATAACGATGATTAAGTATGGAATACCGTTAATAATCTCCATAATACGTTGCATAATGTTATCTACTCTACCGCCGTAGAATGCTGAAATACCTCCGTATGCAACCCCAATTACTAAGTCAATTGCTGCTGCTAAAAGAGCGATATATAATGATACGCGTGTACCTTCCCATGTTCTTGTCCATAAGTCACGGCCAAGATCATCTGTACCAAACCAGAAGTACTCTTTAATATCACGTTTTTCATATTGGTCAACACCATATTGATCTGTACCGTCAAATGGTAACCAATGAACATTTTCAATAACTGGAATTTTTGGTGGTAATTTCGCTCGACCTAAATCTTGCTCTTTATACGAGTGTTTACTTACCATCGGTCCAAAAATCGCTAATAGTGCAATGATAACTAATAATACAAGGCCAAGCATCGCACCTTTATGTTGGAATAAACGTCTTCTTACATCTTGCCAAAACGTTAGACTTGGACGGGCAATGACTTCATTATCAACATTATTTTGATTGGCTTGTTGAAATAAATCTGGAGATAATTTTTGTACATCTTTCATCATTTTTTCCCTCCCGCTAAACGAATACGAGGATCAATAATTCCGTATAAAATATCGACAATGAAAATAACTAAAATGAAGATTGCACTATAGAAAATCGTAGTTCCCATAATAACTGTATAGTCATTTAAAGTAATCGATTTAACGAATTGTTCCCCAAGTCCTGGTACAGCATAAATTTGCTCGATAACAAGTGTTCCTGTAATTAATGCCGCAACCATTGGTCCTAAAATTGTTACAACTGGAATTAAAGCGTTACGAAGTGCATGTTTGACAATAATAACGCCTTGGCTAATTCCTTTCGCTTTCGCTGTTAAAATGTAATCGGCTTGCATAACTTCAATTAATTCTGCACGAGAGAAACGTGCGATTGTTGCGATAACTCCCATCGATAATGCAATTGTAGGCATTACAGTAAACTCTGGTCCTTTCCAGAATGCTACTGGGAACCAGCCAAGTTTTACCCCTACGAAATATTGCAGTAATGCGGCGAATACGAATGATGGTACCGACATTCCGAGTACCGAAATAACTGTTGCACTATAATCTACCCACGTATTATTACGAAGTGCGGCAACAATACCTAAAATTAAACCGATAAATGTTCCTAATATAATCGCTTGTAAACCTAATTGGGCTGATGGTCCAATACGATCCACAATCATGTCTGTTACTGGGCGGTTATCATATTGGAATGATACCCCTAAATCACCTTTTGCTAGGTTACCTAAGTAACGTGCGTATTGAACTGGTACCGGATCATTCAATCCGTATTTTTCAAGAATGATTTCTTTTTGTGCCGGTGATAGCTTCTCCTGGTTTTTAAGCGGAGAACCCGGAAGTAATTTCATCAAAAAGAAAGTCAGTGTAGTAATTAAAAATAATGTCAAAGCCATGTACACGAAACGTTTTAATACATAACGTCCCATATCAAGCACCTCCCCGTTTTTCTCAAAAGCAATAAGATAGTTTAAAATATTCTTACTTTTATTTTTTTAAAATAAGAGCATATGCCCATCATAGGCATATACCCTTGTAAACGATGGAAAAAAAGATTATTTTTGTTCAACAGATGCCCATTTGTAAGTTAATTTACCACCATAGTTAATTGGGATAATATCTTTTACGGCACCTTTTACTACATACGCTGAACCTTTTTGGAAGATTGGAGTGATAACTGCATCCTCTTTAATTAACATCTTCTCTACTTCTAGAAGGTTGTCCCAGCGAGCTTGTAAATCTTTTGTATCTGTTTTAGCTTTTAGGATTAACTCATCATATTTCTGATTAGAATACCCTGTTTTATTTTGAGAACCATTCGTAACAAACATATCTAAATATGAGATTGGATCTGGGAAATCTGGTCCCCAAATACCAAACGCAATATCATATTGCTGAGAATCTTCTAATTTATTTTTTTGTGCGAATGGTTGCTGTTTAATTTTAATTGATAAACCTGGTAAGTTCTTTTCCATCTCACCTTTTAAGAATTCCCCAACTTTTTTAGCATCTTCATTATCAAAGTTTAAGAATTCTAGTTCGATTTTATCAGTTCCAAGCTCTTTCTTCGCTGTTTCCCAAAGCTTTTTCGCTTCTTTTGGATTTGTTTCAACTAGCTTTCCATTTTCAGCTCGGAAATCTTTTTTATTCGGACCTTCAGCGAAATCTTTTCCAACAAATCCGTAAGCTCCAATTGCACCGTTATTTAAAATAACTTTTGCAATGTTATCACGGTCAAAGGACATTGAAATTGCTTTTCTTAAGTTTTTATTACTTAAGTACTGATTACTTTGATTAAATCTTAAGTAAGCAACCCCTGCTTCTTTTCTTGTTTGGAACTCTGGGCTTTTTCTAAACTTATCAACAAATTCAGACGTTAAAGCCGCTCGGTCAATCGCGTTTGTCTCATATAAATTTACATCAGTTGCTGTATTTTTTACAATATTAAAGTTGATTTCTTCGATTTTAACCGTTTTATTATCCCAATATGAAGGATTCTTCTTGAATTGGAAACTTTGTTCATGTTTCCAATCACTCATAACGAATGGACCGTTATATAATGTTGTATTTGCCTCTAAACCAAATTTATCCCCTTGTGCTTTTACAAAGTTTTCATTTAGTGGGTAAAATACTGGATAAACTGTTAAATCGATAAAGTAAGGAACGGGATTGTCTAATTCTACTTCTAATGTATAATCATCAATCGCTTTTACACCTAATTGGTCAGCAGGTAATTCTTTTTTATGAATTTTCTCTGCATTTTTAATATCGAACATAATGTACGAATACGTTGCTTTTGTATCTGGATTTACTGCTCTTTTCCATGAATACACAAAATCTTTAGCTGTTACAGGTTCCCCATTCGACCATTTCGCATCTTTTCTTAATTTAAATATGTATTTCTTCCCATCATCTAGCTTTTCGACATCTTCTGCAACTCCAGGCATTCTCTTTTGATCTTTGCCAATACGATATAAACCTTCCATCGTATTATTTAATGCTGTAGAAGATGAAGAATCAGATGCCAATGATGCATCCATTGACGGAATTTCAGATAACTCTGTTAAATTAAGAATCTGTTTTCCGTTACTACTACTCGTAGCGTTCTCTTTCCCTTTTGCTTTTGCGTCATCTTTTTGGTAGCTACACGCGCTAAGCAACATACTTGCAGTTAAAGTTGATGCAAGTAATAACGGTATCTTTTTCTTCATGTTGTGTTGCCTCCCCTAATTGCACTTCCTGTACCCTCACTTGTTAAAAAGTAGAATTGAAAGAATAATCTCCAAGTTTCTACAATTTTCATTATACATATAATATAACAATTGTGAATATAGTTTTTTGTTTTTTTGTTAAAATTTTTAATAAAATATTTATATTTTTAATTTTTCGTAAAGGGATACATTAACATTGCTACCATCATCTTAAAATCAGACCTTTAATTGCGTATAATTTTCAAAAAATTAATCCTAGTACTTATTATAGCTTTTATAGTATAATAATTCTAGTAATATTTTGACGGAGGGGAATATTTTGAATAAAGTTTTTTTTCATACTTGTATACTAATTTTTATAGCGATGATTGCTTCTAGTATTGGTGCATTCCTCATTTCATCTCAATTTTTGTTGAACTTTGTCAACATTTTGTTTTATATTGCACTGTTTTTTATTCTGATCGGCGGTTTTTTATACATATTTCAAAATGGTTTTTTCAATGTAACCATTTACGCATTCCAAAGAGTATTTGGTACGAACAAAAAGATTGACTCTTTAATTGAAGAAGTCGAGGAACCTACAGATAAGAAAGAACGTATTTATAAAACATATTCATTCAAATGGACATATCCAATTTGTATTACAGGTATCTTCCTTGGGTTGTTCTCGACCCTCATTAGCTTTACTATTTTGATGTAGTTTGCAAACACTATCCCATATGATATAATAATCAGCAAAACATTTTGTTATAAAACTTTAGTTCTTTCATATTAAAAGAGCTCAAGTAACAATAAATAAATTTATATGTATGCGATGATAAAGAAGAGTACATATTGAGGCAATTTCAGAGAGCTTGTGGTTGGTGTGAACAAGTAATTGTACAGTATGGAATGGGCTTTTGAGCACCAAACCGAACCGAAAGTAGTAGGCTTTGGCGTTATATCCAAACGTTATTATGGATTAGAGAGATTTCACAGTAGTGAAATAATTAGGGTGGTACCACGGTCCATTCGTCCCTATAGTTTTTTGGGATGAATGGGCTTTTTTGTTTGCCTTCTCTTCCCCACATCACGCATTCTATTTTAGGAGGAATTACTTATGTCAGTTATCTTTTCTGGTATTCAACCAAGTGGAACGATTACACTTGGAAACTATTTAGGAGCAATGAAGCAGTTTACAGAGCTTCAAAATGAACACGACTGTTATTTCTGTATTGTAAACCAACATGCGATTACAGTACCTCAAGATCCCGTCGGGCTTCGTAAAAACATCCGCAGTCTTGCTGCACTTTATGTAGCATGCGGCATCGATCCTGAAAAAGCTACTTTATTTGTACAATCAGAAGTACCAGCACACGCTCAACTAGGATGGATCATGCAATCTGTTGCTTACGTTGGAGAATTAGAACGTATGACGCAATATAAAGATAAAGCTTCTGGTAGAGATTCAGTTCCAGCTGGATTACTTACGTATCCACCATTAATGGCTGCTGATATTTTACTTTACAACACTGAAATCGTGCCGGTTGGTGATGACCAAAAGCAACATATCGAATTAACACGTGACTTAGCAGAGCGTTTCAACAAACGTTACCGCGAAATCTTCACAATGCCTGAAATTCGCATTCCAAAAGTAGGAGCTCGCGTTATGTCATTAACAGAGCCTACGAAAAAAATGAGTAAATCTGATCCGAATCCAAAATCAATGATTAGTATGCTTGATGAGCCAAAAACAATTGAAAAGAAAATTAAGAGTGCTGTAACTGACTCTGAAGGTATTGTGAAATTTGATAAGGAAAACAAACCTGGTATCTCTAATTTATTAACAATCTACTCTTCATTCTCTGGAAAAACAGTTGAAGAAATCGAAGCAATGTACGAAGGAAAAGGATACGGCGACTTCAAAGGCGACCTAGCGCAAGTAGTCGTAGAAGCAATTCGTCCAATCCAAGACAAATATAACGAACTAATCAACTCACCAGAACTAGACGAAATCCTAGACAAAGGTGCAGAAAAAGCAAACCGCGTTGCATTCAAACAACTACGTAAAGTAGAAAACGCAATGGGACTAAGCAGAAAACGTAGGTAACATATAAAGCGGAGGCGACTGCTTAGCCCTGACGGCTAAGGTTCTTTCCCACAGAAGGTGCTTTTTACCTTCTTGTGGGGAAGGTTCTTAGACGCGAAGGGTTAGGAGCCGGAGCTAGATTACATATAAAGCGGAGGCAGCTCGTTCAGCTCTGACTGGCTAAGGTTCTTTCGCATAGAAGACGCTTTTTGTCTTCTTATGCGAAAGGTTCTTAGACACGAAGAGCTTGCTGCCGGAGCTGGATTTCTACAAAAAGCGGAGGCAGCTCGTTTAGAATGTGAGGGGGATGGAGCTCCTGACGTAGAGGCGCTTTTTGCCTCGCAGGAAGGCGCGAAGCCACCGAACATTCTTGCCGCTGGAACTAGATTACTACAAAATTAAAAAACCGCCAATTGGCGGTTTTTTAATTTACCTTTTGCTCATTTTCCATTTCCCATAACTTTTCAAAAAATGGCTGTCCTTTTACGAGACGCTCGCATAATTGTTCGTGCTTATCAGACCAGCCTGTTTTCGCTTCATCATACAGCTTAGCCCAAATATCTTCAAATTCCATATGTTGAACCATTCCATATGCTGATGGATCCCACTCTGTGAACCAATAGCGAATTTCTGCTGTGTTTTTCGTTGTATGTAATTGATCTAACGCCATAAATAATAATTGTTTTAGCTGTCTTTCTTTACGAGTCAAGCCATTCATAATGAAAGGCGATGGTGATAAAATATGATGTTCTTTTTCTGTTTCTTCTACTTGGAACTCATACTTTTCTGCTTGTACGTTTTCTACCATCTCATATACCATCTGCTCTTGGCGTGGTATAAGTCTACTTTTGCGAATTGGTACATTATAACCAATTGTGTCAATCGCAATAATTCCTTTTCCATCTGTAACAACAAAGCAATACTCTTGCTGCAAACGTTCATGATTTTTACGAATATAAGCCTTATGATGTACGTCTTCCAGCATTTTTTGCGGAAGCTCTAACAATTCGTTCTCGATGTAATGATATAATGTGGCATCTACTTTTAATAATGGCACTTGATCTAATAGCTCAATCGTATCATCTTTCCGCCATTCGTAAAAATGACAAACGTTATACCCATTTTCTTCACCTTCAAACCAATTTACCCATACATCATGTAGATATAACATTCACTACCCCTCACTTCACTACTGTTTGTACCAATCATTATGTTCATTTTTGCTTAACTTTATTCCACTTGAGGAAATATATTCTAATTATTATTTTTTCTTCTATTAATACTAAAAAAACAGGAAATAGAATTCCTGTTTTTTTATATATGAAATGTATTTGCTTTATTCAATATTTCTTTTGCATCTATAGATAATAAAGAAAGTGTATCTTCTCCTTCCAAAGTTACACAATCTTTGACAATATGAAATCCAAGCGCATAGCCAAGCATCTTCGGATAAGAGTGAAAGCCATTTAATAAGATGTCATGTTCCCTTGTTCCTCGTTTTATACTTATTCTTTCATGTACAACATTTTTCCAATAATAAACAGCCTCTTCTTGTGAAAGATACGCCGTCCACGGTGCATTGTTTTTTTCTGTATACCTTTCTGTTACTGCTTGTTCCGCTAGCCCTTCCATAATCATCGTATCAAGTAATGTATATTCTGTTTCTTTCGTCTCAATTTGATGTAACCTGCATATGTGATGATATTCATGCGCCAATAACACTTTTAATTCTTCTACCGAATTCCGCCCACATACGAATAAGAAAATAACATGACGCATAGATAATCCAGCCCTACCGTTATACTCTTCTTGTACAGTTCGATTATAGGAATCTGATAATAAAATAAAGACAGGGACATCTGGACCTTTTAACCAATTTTTCAGTTTATCATACTCCAGGCTCAATTCTTTCCAAATTTCCTTTTCCTCTAATTCTTTAATTTCCTTTTCTCCGCGCATGATCGGGCGATACATCCCTTTTGAAATTAAAAAGCGATACAACCTTTCTTTTGGCAACGGAATATACTTCGTAAATTTCTCACAAAGTTTTTCTGGCCGTCCATAATATAAATGTAGCCATTCAGCTGTTTCAACAATCCCCATCTTTATCCCTCCTTTTTCTTATGTATATGCTACAGGAGAAAAAGGCGTAAAAATAAATAAGGAGTTTTTTCGCAATCTATTGCGAAAAAACTCCTTATTTCATCGATTATTTATACGATTTAAATACTAACACTGCGTTATGACCACCAAATCCTAATGAGTTACTTAATACTGCATTTACTTCTTGGTGTCTCGCTTGATTTGGTACGTAATCTAAGTCACATTCTGGATCTGGTGTCTCATAGTTAATTGTTGGAGGAATTACTCCGTCTGTAATTGATTTAATAGAGAAAATCGCTTCAACAGCACCAGCTGCTCCTAATAAGTGACCTGTCATTGATTTCGTTGAGCTAATTGCTACTTTATACGCGTGCTCACCGAAAGTTTCTTTAATTGCCATCGTTTCATATTTTTCATTCGCATCAGTACTTGTACCGTGCGCATTAATGTAATCAATATCTTCTGGCTGTAGGCCTGCATCAGCTAAAGCTTGACGCATTGCACGCACTCCGCCTTCCCCACCAGGAGCAGGCATTGTAATATGGAATGCATCTCCAGTTGCACCATAACCAGCAATTTCCGCGTAAATGTGAGCACCGCGTGCTAATGCGTGCTCTAATTCTTCAAGAATTAGAATACCTGAGCCTTCACCCATTACGAAACCGCTACGGTTTTTATCAAATGGACGGCAAGCCGTTGCTGGGTCTTCATTAAATGTTAATGCTTTCGCTGAGCTAAATCCTGCGAATGCCATACTTGTTAGCGGCGCTTCTGCTCCGCCTGTAATCATTGCATCAGCATCACCACGCTGAATTGCTTTAAATGCATCACCAATTGAGTTTGCACCAGATGCACAAGCCGTTACAGAACAAGTGTTAATTCCTTTTGCTCCTGTTGCGATTGATACTTGACCTGCTGCCATATCTGGAATCATCATCGGCACGAAGAATGGGCTCACGCGGCGTGGGCCTTTCTCAGTAAAAATCTTAAATTGTTCTTCGTATGTTTCCATACCGCCAATACCAGATCCAATCCATACACCAATTCGAGGTCCGTTTTCTTCTGTAATTTCAAGTTTTGCATCTGCAACTGCCATTTTCGCTGCTGCCACTGCATATTGTGTAAAGCGATCCATACGGCGCGCTTCTTTTTTATCAATATATTTCTCGACTTCAAAGTCGTTAATTTCCGCTGCTACTTTTGCTGGAAATAGTTCTGGATCAATTCTTGTAAGTCGCCCGATTCCAGATACACCCTTTTTAATGTTTTCCCACGCTGTTTCAACATCTGTTCCGACCGGTGTAACAGCTCCTAGTCCTGTAATTACGACCCTCTTTTTTTCCATACAAAATACACTCCTTTTTTTCTCTCAGTCCTTATTTACCCCAACGAAGAGCGACTGCTCCCCATGTTAATCCGCCGCCAAAACCAACAAGTATAATTAAATCACCGTCTTGAATACGTCCGTTTTGCAATTCCTCTACCATTGCAATCGGAATTGAAGAAGCTGATGTATTACCGAACTTCTCAATCGTCATACTCATTTTTTCTTGTGGTAAATTTAACCTCTCTCTTGCAGATTCCATAATACGAATGTTTGCTTGATGCGGTACTAAGAAATCCACATCTTCTTTCGTAAGACCAGCTTTATCTAAAACGCGAAGACAAGAATCACCAAGTTGACGAACGGCAAATTTAAACACTTCTCTGCCATTCATCATAACATACTCGTCTTGATAAAGGTGCTTGCCGCCACTTCCGTCTGCTCCTAATTCAAAAGATAGAACGCCTTTACCTTCTGAAACGGCTCCCATTACGACAGCACCGGCTCCGTCTCCAAATAGTACTGCTGTATTTCGATCGTTCCAGTCTACAATTTTAGATAGTTTATCACTACCAACTACTAATACATTTTTATACGTTCCTGTTTGAATAAATTGCTGTGCTGTAATCATTCCGTACATAAAACCAGCACATGCTGCACTTAAATCCATTGCAGCTGCATGTTTCGCTCCTATTGCTTCTTGAATTACACAAGCAACTGCTGGAAAAGCACGATCTGGTGTTACTGTTGCTACTAAAATAAGATCGATATCCTCTCCGCTAATTCCTGCATCTTCAAGTGCTTTTTTAGAAGCCTCTACGGCCATATATGAAGTATCTATTGTATCATCGGCAATGCGTCTTTCTGCAATTCCCGTTCTCGTACGAATCCATTCATCGGATGTTTCCATTATTTTCTCTAAATCGTGATTTGTGACTACTTTTTCTGGCACATATCTTCCGATCCCTAAAATGCCCACGTTCACATCGCAGCCCTCCGTTTTATATCAATTATTATGACTTGGTACTAATTTTAAAACATAAATGTATTTTTGTCTAGAATATATTTCGCATAAAACAGAAAGCTAAGCATTATTCACGTTATTTTTCATTAAAAGAAACAGAAACATACCTCTCAAATATAAAAAGACTCAAACCGCTTCTATTTACGGTTCGATCCTCTCTTTCATCTAAAAAGATGCTTTTTTATTCTTTATCTGCTTTCCTTCTAAACTAGAGAGTTCTCCTCACTACTTTTCCTTTATCCTCTTCATATCTCTGGTTTTCCACCAGGCAAGAATAAAAAAGGCCCTGACCGCTTCTATCCACGGTTCGGGCCTCTCTTCCATCTTAAAAAGATGCTTTTTATTCTTTATCTGCTTTCCTTCTAAACTAGAGAGTTCTCCTCACTACTTTTCCTTTATCCTCTTCATATCTCTGGTTTTCCACCAGGCGAGAATAAAAAAGGCCCTGACCGCTTCTATCCACGGTTCGGGCCTCTCTTCCATCTTAAAAAGGTGCTTTTTATTCTTTTTATTCTTTTTATTCTTTATCTGCTTTCCCGAG
>NZ_JAKUEU010000050.1:0-36887 GCF_022663075.1 Bacillus cereus group sp. BfR-BA-01441 | reverse complement strand
CAAGCGCAAGCAGCGGAGAAACCTGCTGAAGGACCACCTCAAGAAATTAATGAAAACGCTCAATTGGACCAGTATTTACAAAACGCAGGATTTAGCGGGACAGCTGTTATTGTGAAGAACGGAAAAGTTCTTCTGAATAAAGGGTACGGTATGGCAAATAAAGAGCAGCAAGTACCGAATAATTCAGAGACGACTTTTTATATTGGTTCTATTTCAAAGGCGTTTGTAGCAACTGCTATTATGCAATTGAAAGATCAAAATAAATTACAAGTAGAAGATACTGTTGCGAAGTATATTCCAGATTTTCCACAAGGTAATAATATTCAGCTAAAACATCTATTAACACATACATCAGGGATTCCCGAATATGAGCAGGGAAAAGAAGATATTTCTCATGAAGAACTGATAAAGCGGATAGGAAATCAAAAGCGTATTGGTGGTCCGGGAGAGAAGTGGAAGTATTCTGATTCGAACTACTCTATACTTGCTTATATTGCAGAGAAGGTAAGTGGGCAGTCACTCGAAGAATATATTAAACAACATATTTTTGCTACTGCGGGTATGAAACATTCTGGCTTTGGCACAGCGTTAGAACAAACAAGATTCCCATCAACGGGTTATAAAATAGTAAATAATAATATGACAACGCCTAATATTCCAAGCATGTCACAACTTTATGGTTGTGGTGATATATATACGAGTGCACATGATTTATATTTATTTAATGAGGCGTTATACTCTGGAAAATTAATTTCAAAAGAGAGTTACGATCAAATGTTTACGGGTGGAAAAAAGGATTACGGGTTTGGATGGTACGTAGACCCAGGAAGCTATTCGAATCATGGTGTAATGCCAGGTTGGAATTGCTTAAACGGATTTAGTAAAAATGGTAGTGTATATGTTGTTTTATTATCTAACATTCAAAATAATATTAAATCATTTGGTAAAGTGAATAATGACATTTATTCGATATTGCGGAATATTGAAGTGTAAGAAACTATCCTTTTGGATAGTTTTTTTTATGCTCTGAAACAAATATTTCTTTTAGAAAATGTATGTCTTACCTATCACAAAAATATCCATTTTGTATACATTAAGATGTATGGATGTAAAATTTTATAATCTAAAAATAATAGGAGGAGAAGTGTATGTGTCTGTTCAGAAAATATTGGCATAAATTATCAAGATTGTTTAATAGACAATTAGATTATTTTTTAGATAATAAGTTATTGCCTGCTGTGGAAAGACTTTTATTTTCACAAAACTTCGCGAGATTTATTCAAAGAAACTCTAAGCAAGCTACGGAAGAAGTTATTGAATCAAGTAGATTTCAATCTATTATTTGTAACATTTTAAAAGAATGCAATACATCACCTTTTAAAGAAATTGCAAAGCAGTATTTAGGTAAAAGCGTAGAGATTACGGTGACAGTTGGACAATTAACAGGTGTTATTGTAGCAGTTGGTGATGACTTTTTAACATTGCAAGAAGGAATAGGAACTGAAGTTTTATTACCATTTACAAGTATTATATCAATTAAAGAAGCTTAAGAAAGGAGAGTTATATATGTTATTTACTGATGAATTACGTAACCATGTTGGAGAACTAGTGCAAGTTGTGACAGCTGTAGAAATCATTGTAGGCGTTCTTTTATCTGTGACGGATGGGGCAGTAATTGTTCGTACTTCTCCTTCTTATGGACCACCAGAAGATGTAGTTGTGCGTATTCCTATTATTGCTTATGTTCGCTTGGAAGGGTAAGAGTGATACAAGTATGAGAGTGTCAGTTGTTATTCCAGTGCATAATGAAGCAAGTACTTTATCAAAAGTTTTAGTAGAGGTAAGAAAGCTCGAACCATATGAAGTTATCATAGTAGATAATGGATCGACAGATGGGACGAAGGAAATAGCATTACAGCATAATTGCCGTGTGATTTATTATAGATATTCTCTTGGTAATGATGTGGGACGGGCAATTGGTGCTAGAGAAGCAAAAGGCGAGATTGTTTTGTTTTTAGATGGTGATATCGTCATGAAAAGTGAAGAATTATACAATTTTATTAAAGGAATACGACAAGGACATGAGATTGTTTTAAATAATTTAACATGGTCCGTTTACTTGAAGATGAGACCGCATTATACGACGGTTGGAAAATATATGTTAAATCGTTATTTGAACAAGAAAGAGTTTGTTGTAGGATCTTTAATTGCAATACCACATGCGATAAGTCGTAAAGTGATTGAAAAACTGGGGTGGTGGAATTTAGCAGATCCAGCATTATTTCAAGCGATGGCGATGTCTAGAGGAGTAGATATTTCTGATATGGCTTCAGTTGATGTCATCTACACAAATAAAGTTCGTCCTGTGCATACTGGTACATCGTCTGGCTCTCCTTATCCGAAAGCGACTAGTCGTATTATGGGTGATCATTTGCGAGCTTTACAATACGTAATCGAAACATATGGTAAACGCGGTGGTTTTTCAGAGGACAATAGAGATAGAGAGTTTGTAGGAAAGTATAAACCAGTTTTATTACAAAAGAATAAAGCGAAATATAGTGCCATTATCCCAGTATCAGAAGAGAAAATAACCATAAGGTCTGTTATAAAAGAAGTGAAAGAAGCAGGTGTAGATGAAATTATAGTTGTCGCGAATGGAGCAGATGTTGAGACTGTTAAACAGGCAAAGCTAGAGAATGTTATTGTTGTTGAGTTTACGAAGGCGCTTGGACATAATGTAGCACGAGCAATAGGTGCCATGCATGCTACGGCAGATATTTGTTTATTCGTTGATAGTGATCTTGTTATTCCAGCAAAAAAACTCACTCTATTTTTACATGCTGTTGAAGATGGAAATGACGTGGTGTTAAATGATTTACAATGCTTATTAGATATGTTTCATCCAGCAGATCCAATTAGTATGGGAAAATACTTTGTGAATTTGATAGCGAAACGACCAGATTTATGGAATAACTCACTAACTGCTGTACCACATGCCATTCATAAGAAGGTAATAGAGAAAATAGGATATGATTCCCTTATCATTCCGCCATTAGCACAAGTGAAAGCTATTTTAGAAGGATTCTCTATTACAACAGTAGAGTTAGTAGATGTTATAAAAACAAATCGCGTACGTCCAGAGCAACACGAATTTGTAAATGGGCGTATTTCAGCGTTTGATCGTATTTTCGGTGATCAACTTGAAGCGGTTGCGTATTTATTACAATGTACGGACGAACGTGGTGGTTTTACAGATGGAGATAGAGATAGAGATGTAATTCAACAATTGAGAAGGGAAGAAGAGAATACAAATGAATAGTAGTAAAGTAGCTATTATTGGGCTAGGGTATGTTGGCCTTCCTTTAGCGGTACATTTTGCAGAAAGAGGGCATACAGTACTTGGATTAGATAAAGATATTAGAAAAATAGACTCAATTATAAAAGGAGAAAGTTATATTCCGGATGTTTCTTCTAAAGAGTTACAAAGTTTATTGACGAAAAAAAAATTAACAGTAAATACACCAGATCAAGGCATTGCTGATTTTCAAAATAGTGATTATGTTATTGTCACTGTCCCGACTCCAATTAATGAACAAAGAGAACCAGACTTAAGTGCCCTCATTTCAGCTTCGCATTATATACAACAAAACCTTCAAAAAGGACAAACCTTCATTTTTGAAAGCTCCACATATCCAGGCACACTTGAAGAAGTCATCCTACCTATTATTTCTCAAAATGGTAAAAAGGTAGGGGAAGATTTCTATATCGGATATTCCCCTGAGAGAATTGATCCAGCAAATAGTCAATATTCAGTTCAAGCTATTCCAAAAGTTATTAGTGGACAAACAGAAAAGTGTAAACAAAAGGTACAGGATTTATATAGTACCATTTTTGACGAAGTTGTACCTGTTAGCTCTCCGAAAGTAGCAGAGATGTGCAAGCTATTTGAAAATATTCAGCGCTTAGTTAACATTTCTTTAGTAAATGAACTAAACACACTATGTGAAAGTTTAGGCATTGATTTTTATGAGGCCATTGAAGCGGCATCTACAAAACCATTTGGGTTTACTCCGTATTGGCCAGGGCCAGGGATAGGGGGACACTGTATTCCCGTAGACCCTTTATATTTTCAATGGAGAATAAAAAAGAATGGGGCAATTAGTCAATTAATTGAGGCTGCACATATAATTAATGAAGAAATGCCAGAGAAAATGGTCCGGAAAGTAAAAAGTGTGGTGCAATTACCTGCAACGGTGTTAATTGTAGGGATTGCGTATAAAAAAGATGTAAATGATTTGAGAGAATCACCAGCGTTACCGATTATTCAATTATTAAGAAATCAAGGATACGAGATAGAATATCATGATCCTTATATTTCTTTCGCGGAAATTGGAGATAAGGTGTACCAATCTGTTTCTTTAGATGAAGAAAAAGTTAAAAAAGCGGATTGTATTTTAATTTTAACGGATCATTCTAATATTGATTGGAAGCTTTTTAAAGGAATGGATCGAGTAATAGATACACGCGGGATTGTAAAGAAGGTGAGTAAATGAGTAAGAAATGTTTAATTACAGGTGGGGCCGGATTTATCGGGTCGCATTTAGCTGAAGAGTTGATGAAAAGAGGTTATGAGGTCAATGTTGTGGATAACTTTTATAAAGGTAAAAATAAGTACCATAAAGAGTTAATGAAAGAAATCCGTGTTATTCCAATAAGTGTTTTAGATAAAAATTCTATTTATGAATTAGTAGATCAGCATGATGTCGTGTTTCATTTAGCAGCAATTTTAGGTGTGAAAACAACAATGGAAAAAAGTATAGAGCTCATAGAAACGAATTTTGATGGGACAAGAAATGTTTTACAAGCAGCGTTAAAAGGAAAGAAGAAAGTAGTTTTTGCTTCTACTTCAGAAGTATATGGTAAGGCCAAGCCGCCTTTCTCTGAAGAGGGAGATCGATTGTACGGGGCAACTTCTAAAATTCGTTGGAGTTATGCAGTTTGTAAAACGTTGGAAGAGACATTATGTTTAGGGTACGCATTAGAAGGTTTACCAGTAACGATTGTTCGATACTTTAATATTTATGGTCCAAGAGCGAAAGATGGTCCATATGCAGGAGTAATCCCGCGATTTATCCGCGCGGCACTGCAAGGAGAAGACATTCTCGTATATGGAGATGGAAAGCAGACACGTTGTTTTACGTATGTAAGTGATGCGGTAGAGGCAACGATTCGGGCAATGGATGAGAAGGTAAATGGTGAGATTATTAATATAGGTTCTGAGAATGAAAAGAGCATAAAAGAAGTAGCAGAAGTAATTAAAAAATTAACGAATTCTTCTTCGAAGATTGTCCAAGTGCCTTTTGAAGAAGTATATCCTCATGGTTTTGAAGAAATTCCAAATAGAAGACCAGATGTAACAAAATTAAAAGAGCTTGTTCAATTTCAGGCGAAAGTAACGTGGGAAAACGGATTGAAGGAAACAATTAAGTGGTTTCGTGAACAAAACAATGGCTAAGTCATTATCTGTTATTATTCCTGCATGTAATGAGGTCGATACGATTTCAGACGTTATTCAATCGGTAAGACCATTAAATCCAGTAGAAATCATTGTAGTAGCAAACGGTTGTAATGATGGAACAGAAGATGTTGCAGATCGTTTAGGGTGTAAAGTAATCAAGCATACAGAGCTACTAGGGAACGATGTTGGACGTGCAGTCGGCGCAAAACATGCGATAGGTGATGTATTACTATTTATAGATGGTGATTTTGCTATTCCAACTTCAAAATTAAAATTATTCCTTAATCCGATTTTATACGATCAGGCAGATGTAGTTTTAAATAATTTGGATGCATTATTTTTAAAAAGGCAAAAAACCACTTCTATTACAGTATGGCGCCAAATATTAAATGCAATGTTAGAGCGTGAAGAATTAAAAATGAATTCTTTATTAGATGTACCTCATGCGCTGACGAAAGAAGTCGTTCAAAGCATCGGATATGAATGTTTTGTTAATCCTATTGTGGCTCATTTACGCCTAGTTCAAAGTAAATGGAGAATTAGTCGTCATTGTGCTATTGACGTTATTACGCCGAATAAATTTCGTCCATTCCAGCATGCTGCATATGGGACAAATCTTTCCCAATCTGAAAAAAGAATGATAGGTGATCATATAGAAGCAGTAGCAGAACGGATATTAAGCAGTGATGAGCGCGGAGGATATTATGATGGAAATAGGAAAAGGGATAGTGTCTATCATACTTTAAGTTTTGAAGAGTTTTATCAAGGGTGGGGTGTTACATCTGATTTCTATAAAGGAAAGCAACTATCGGTTGTTATTCCCGTACAAGATGAAGAGAAAACAATTGGAAACGTTATAGAAGAGCTTCGCAAAATTGAACCCTTCGAAATTATCGTTGTCGTAAATGGTTCGTCAGATAAAACGAAAAAAATTGCAAAAGACAAAGGGGCAACGACAATTGTATATAAAGAAGCACTCGGAAATGATGTGGGGCGCTCACTTGGAACGTATTTTGCAAAAGGAGAAATTGTGTTATTTATAGATGGCGATTTTGTTATTCCAGCGAGTGAGCTATATCCTTTTGCGAAAGCTATTGCAGATGGAAAGGACGTCGCATTAAATGATTTAAATCACTATTTAGATTTAAGAGTACCACTTCATCTTGTAACTGCATTTAAGTATGCACTAAATTTAGCTTGTGATAGAAAGGATTTAGGGGTAGGCTCACTTATTGCGGTACCTAATGCATTTAGCCAAAAGTGTTTGAAAGCAATTGGGTATAAATCTTTATTGTCACCTTGTGTAGCACAAGTGAAGGCTCTTCTGTCTGGATTTGAAATTGCATGTGTATATCGTGTTGAGGTTGATAAGATGAACCGTATTCGTCCCAGTGAACATTTTGCTAAAATAGGTCATCCACCAGCTGTACTTCGAATTATAGGTGATCATATAGAAGGACTAGATCAAATAATTGCATTAACAGACAATCGTGGCGGATTCTATGATGGCAATAGAAAAAGAGATGTTTTATAGAAGTAACAAAAAAAGTGTACAACATGTGTACACTTTTTTGTTCTGTTATAAAAACTATAACAGATTAGGAGATAAGAGTATTACAGCTCTACAATGGGTATTGTTCTTATATTACAAAATAGGACTCGTATATAAGGATACCAAAAAAATACAATTAAGGAAAGGGTTAATTTTAAAGACTTTTAAATGAAGTTAACACTATATATATAGTAGTTTGCTCAACATTTCACAAACATGTCACAACTATTTCGTTCACTTTCGTAAAAAAGTAGTATTCTAAGTGTGTAAGCTGTTATATAAAAAATCTTAGTCCTGTACTAATCAAAAATGGAGGAGATTAGGATGACTCAAGTATTAGAAAATGTTAAAAACGCATGGGAAAACTTTAAAGGTGAAAAATGGAAAGCAGAGATTGATGTTCGCGATTTCATTTTAAATAATGTAAACGTTTTCGAAGGGGACGAATCTTTCTTAGCAGAAGCAACTGAAGCAACGAAACAACTTTGGGATCAAGTAATGGATTTAACAACGAAAGAACGTGAAAACGGTGGCGTTCTTGATATGGATACAAAAATTGTTTCTTCTATTACATCACATGACCCAGGATACTTAAATAAAGATATTGAAAAAGTAGTCGGTTTCCAAACTGATAAACCATTTAAACGTTCTTTACAACCATATGGTGGTATTCGTATGGCAGAACAAGCTTGTGAATCTTATGGATACGAAATGGATAAAGAACTTAGTCGTATTTTTAGAGAGTGGAGAAAAACTCATAACCAAGGTGTATTTGATGCATACACACCAGAAATGAGAAATGCACGTAAATCAGGTGTTATTACTGGTCTTCCAGATGCATACGGACGTGGACGTATTATCGGTGACTATCGCCGAGTAGCGTTATATGGTATTGATCATTTAATTGAAGCGAAAAAAGCTGATTTGAATTTAACTGGTGGTGTAATGAGCGAAGATACAATGCGTTTACGCGAAGAGTTATCTGAGCAAATGCGTGCACTTCAAGAGTTAAAAGAAATGGCTGCTTCTCATGGCTTCGATATTTCTAAGCCAGCAACAAATGCACAAGAAGCATTCCAATGGTTATACTTCGCATACCTTGCAGCGATTAAAGAGCAAAACGGAGCTGCAATGAGTCTTGGACGTACTTCTACATTCTTAGATATTTACATTGAAAGAGATTTAGCAAATGGTACTTTAACAGAAGAAGAAGTACAAGAAATTGTAGATCACTTCATTATGAAATTACGTCTTGTGAAATTCGCAAGAACACCTGATTATAATGAATTATTCTCTGGTGACCCAACTTGGGTAACTGAATCTATCGGTGGTATGGCATTAGATGGTCGTCCATTAGTAACAAAGAACTCATTCCGTTTCTTGCATACATTAGATAATTTAGGACCAGCTCCAGAACCAAACTTAACTGTTCTTTGGTCTAAACAATTACCAGAGAACTTTAAAAACTACTGTGCGAAAATGTCTATTAAAACATCAGCAATTCAATATGAAAATGATGACATTATGCGTCCTGAATACGGCGATGATTACGGTATTGCATGTTGCGTATCTGCAATGAGAATCGGTAAACAAATGCAGTTCTTCGGAGCTCGTGCAAACTTAGCGAAAGCATTATTATATGCGATTAACGGTGGTAAAGATGAAAAGTCAAAAGCACAAGTTGGTCCTGAGTACGCACCAATTACTTCTGAAGTATTAAATTATGAAGAAGTTATGCATAAGTTTGATATGACAATGGAATGGTTAGCGGGTCTATATTTAAACACATTAAATGTTATCCATTACATGCATGATAAATATAGCTATGAACGTATTGAAATGGCACTTCATGATACAAACGTTCTTCGTACAATGGCAACAGGTATCGCTGGTCTATCTGTAGTAGCAGATTCATTAAGTGCAATTAAGTACGCAAAAGTAAAACCAATTCGTGATGAAAATGGTATTGCAGTTGACTTCGAGATTGAAGGAGATTTCCCTAAATACGGTAACAATGATGATCGTGTAGATGAGATTGCTGTAAATCTTGTAAAAACATTTATGAATAAACTTCGTAAACATAAAACATACAGAAACTCTGTTCATACAATGTCAATCTTAACAATCACATCTAACGTTGTTTACGGTAAGAAAACTGGTAATACTCCAGATGGCCGCCGTACTGGAGAACCATTTGCACCAGGTGCGAACCCAATGCATGGACGCGATACAAAAGGTGCATTAGCTTCATTATTATCTGTGGCTAAATTACCATATGAAGATGCACAAGATGGTATTTCTAATACATTCTCTATTATTCCGAAAGCACTTGGTAAAGAAGATGATGTACAAGTACGTAACTTAGTATCAATGCTTGATGGCTATGCAGTAAAAGAAGGGCACCACTTAAATATTAACGTATTTAACCGTGAAACATTAATGGATGCAATGGAACATCCTGAGAAGTATCCACAATTAACAATTCGTGTATCTGGTTATGCTGTAAACTTTATTAAATTAACTCGTGAACAACAAATTGATGTAATTAACCGTACAATGCATGAAAGCATGTAAATGAAAAAAGGTTTCCCTTCGCTCTTAATATATAGCGAAGGGAGGCTGTTTCAATAAAGGAGGAAGTAACATGGTAAAAGGAAGAATACATTCTGTAGAGTCTTGTGGTACTGTTGATGGCCCGGGGATTCGTTATGTCATATTTACACAAGGGTGTTTATTACGTTGTCAATATTGTCATAATGCTGATACGTGGGAAATCGGTAAAGGTAAAGAAATAACAGTTGAAGAAGTGATGCAGGATGTGACATGTTACCTTCCATTTATTGAAGCTTCCGGAGGCGGTATAACAGTTAGCGGTGGAGAGCCATTATTACAGCTAGACTTTTTAATTGAGTTGTTTAAAAAGTGTAAAGCGGCTGGTATCCATACAACAATCGACTCTTCTGGTGGTTGTTATTCTGAGGAACCAGAATTCCAAAATAAGCTAGATATTTTAATGGATTATACAGATTTAGTTTTATTGGATCTGAAACATATCGATTCCAAAAAGCATCGTAAATTAACAGGGAAACCAAATGAACATATTTTACAATTTGCTCGTTATTTATCGGATAAGAATAAACCGATTTGGGTACGACACGTATTAGTTCCTGGTGTTACGGATAATGAAGAGGATCTACAAAAACTATCTAGCTTTATTCAAAGTCTGTCTAATGTTCAAAAAGTTGAAGTGTTACCATATCATAAGCTTGGTGTATATAAATGGGAGGCGCTTGGACACAAGTATCCACTCGCAAATGTAGAACCACCTACTGAGAAAAATGTAGAACATGCTAAATATATTTTACAAGCGGTCTAATCCAAATATTGGATTAGGCTTTTTGCTTTCTTTACAATAAAATCTAGAGTATATATTGATAAAAGAGTATACTGAAAGTAGAATATCCATAATTTTGTACGGAATAAATGGAGAAATTTACATAATTGTAAAGGGAAATCAAAATAGTAAAAAGAATTAAGAAGTAAAAGAGTGAGTATCATGGAATAGAGAACATTTGTAAGTTATTGCGAAAGCTCTTATAGGAAAGTATAATGTAAAGATATGAGCACAGATAGGATTAAGGGGTCAATCTTATATGCTTTGCATATCCACGACAGGTACATAGCTGAAAGGGAATTATTAGAATCTGTTTATGTAATTTTTAAGGAAAATGTTTTTCCTATTGTCGTATATGCAATATGGAGAAACAAAAAGCTAGGAGTGGATTTGTTTGATAAAAAACCCCAAGGTTTTAATATTAACTGCACATTACGGTAATGGTCATGTGCAAGTAGCAAAAACATTAGAACAAACATTTCGCCAAAAAGGAATTGAAGATGTTATTGTATGCGACTTGTTTGGAGAATCACATCCATTTATAACTGACATTACAAAATATCTATATTTAAAAAGTTATACAATAGGAAAAGAATTATATCGTTTGTTTTATTACGGGGTAGAAAAAATTTATGATAAGAAAATAGCATCTTGGTATGCGAACTTTGGAAGAAAACGTTTGAAAACACTATTACAGGTGGAGAAACCAGATATTGTAATTAATACATTTCCAATTATCGCTGTACCAGAATTGAAGAAACAAACAGGTATTTCAATTCCTGTCTATAACGTATTAACGGATTTTTGCGTGCACAAAATATGGATTCATCGAGAAGTAGATCGTTATTTTGTTGCAACGGATCATGTGAAAGAATTGATGGTTGATATCGGTGTACCTGCGGAACAAATTGTTGAAACAGGAATTCCAATTCGGAGTAGTTTTGAGTTAAAGGTAAATCCAGAAATCATATATACTAAATATCAGTTATGTAAGAATAAAAAGATTTTACTAATTGTAGCAGGTGCTCATGGGGTATTAGGAAATGTAAAAGAACTATGCCAATCATTTATGTCAGTGCCTAATTTACAAGTAGTTGTCGTTTGTGGGAAAAATGAAGCTTTAAAACAGGATTTATTAAGTTTACAGAAGCAAAATTCCGATGCATTAAAAGTGTTTGGGTATGTTGAAAATATTGATGAATTATTCCGTGTTACTTCTTGTATGATTACGAAGCCAGGCGGAATAACATTAAGTGAAGCAGCAGCGTTGCAAGTACCTGTCATTTTATATAAGCCTGTTCCAGGACAAGAAAATGAAAATGCGATGTACTTTGAAAGAAAGGGAGCAGCAGTTGTCATTCGCGATGATAGTGAGGTTTTTGCAAAAACAGAGGCATTATTACAAGATGATGTGAAGCTTCTTCAAATGAAAGAAGCAATGAAAAGCATCTATCTTCCAGAGCCAGCTGGTCATATTGTAGATGCAATTTTGGCAGAAAATCATGCAGAACCGCGTCATATACCTATTAAATCACCTGCTCTTGCACAATCTTTTACTTAATATGAAACCCTCTTTGTATATGTAAAGAGGGTTCTTTATTATTTTCAAAGAAAATTCAGCCAGTTATCCACAAAAGGATTGCGCTTTCATTAAACAGTAAAGTCGGAATATTAACAACTATATCCACATTGTCCACAATTTTTAGAAAAATATCCACAATTAAAACAGCTGATATATGCTTTAATATAGAAAAATATTAAATGTTTTTGAAAATTACTAACAATTCTGTTGGTTTTGTGGATAAAGTTGTCCACAGCAAAAAAAGCCCCTTATGTATAAGGGGCTTTTTTGCTTACTTCTATCAATCGAGAAAATTATGTAATGAAAATGAATAATTAGGGGGGAAACTTCTAATTATTCATTTTCACTTTAAATGCTTTTCGAGCGATATCCTGCTGCACGATCTGCTTTTTGAAATTCGCGTTGATAGAGAACTTCTTGTGTACTAGATAATGTGTTTTTTGCTTTATCACGTTTCTTTTTATCCATTACAAATCACCTCGTGTCTTAAAGTTACTATTTATCGTTTCCAAAGACATGAGGGGATATACGCATATGGAAAATGTTAATGATTGATTATCATTTCAGAAAATTTAGATTATGCTTCTTTTAATTGATGAGCATCTTGGAAGGTTGTATCTCGCATTGTAGCAAGTGTGTATTGATCTTTTGGAATTTCATATAAGTTATATACTTCTTCGTTTGCGTTAATTTCATCATATACGGCTTTTCTTGTTTCGTTTGCTAGATTCACATATTGCAGTTTTTCTGCAGCTTTAATAGAACGAATATTTATTTTACGAATACGCATGAAAATTGTTTCAATATCTAATTCATAGAAAAGTTCACTAAAAAATGAATCTTTTGCCAATTTATTATAGCCTTTTCCATGATATGGTTTGCCAAGCCATGTCCCGAGAAATCCAGCTTTTTCTTGCACATCAAATAAAGTAATTGTTCCGATAGGGTTACCCCATTCATCTAAAATTGTGCGTGAAATTAATTCACCACGCTCTTCAGCTTCAATCGTTTGTTTTGTTAAGAATAAATATTCTTCATAAGAATAAGCCTTTTGACGCACAAAAGGGAAGACAGCTGGATCCACCATTAACTCGTATAGAACGTGGCTGTCGTGTAAGTCGCGTTTTTTCAACATACTAACTCCTCCTCACACGAGGGTAGCATGACGAAAAAACACCCCACCCTCGAAATTTTTATATCAATCTTTAAAAAATTTCGGGGTGGGAATCGAACCCACTAGAACCAGTTTCTAACGCTGGTGGCGCACCATTTGCCTTCCCCATTCATCAATTTGAAAATGATAATCACGACACAAATTGATTATGGTTTCATTCAGTTTATAATCGTATAATACTTTATCTAGTCAAAAAAATAAACTAGTTTTTTTTATTTTTTTTGTAAATTATTTTTCCATCAATCATAGTTAGTACAGGCTTGGCTAAATAATGGAAAGGATGATGAGTCCATAACACGAGATCGGCGTCTTTTCCAACCTCGATGCTTCCAATTCTATCCTCTAAACGCAAATTTCGCGCTGGGAATATGGTGATTCCTTCTAGTGCTGTTTTCTCGTCTAATCCTTCTCTTACTGCGACAGCGGCACAAATATTTAAATATTGAATGGGTGTATAAGGATGATCTGTTGTTATAGAAACTTCCACACCATTTTTAGATAATATATGGTAAGTATCCCATGTCTTGTTTTTTAGTTCGATTTTAGAACGACGTGTCAGAGTGGGACCAACTGAAACCTTCAAATTATGTTTCGAAAGCTCTTCAACAAGAAAGTGTCCTTCTGTACAATGTTCAATACGTAGATCGAGGTTGAATTCCGTTGCAAAGCGTAGCGCAGAACTAATATCATCTGCTCGGTGAGCGTGGATACGTACGGGTATTTCACGACGTAATGCTTTTAAAATAGGAAGCATTCGAAAATCAGCTTCGTGCCCGTAGTGTTGTGCTTCATAGAATGATTCCCGAAGTAACCCCATAATCCCCATACGTGTAATGGATTCTTTTGTTCCATTACTATGGACTTTTTTAGGATTTTCTCCAAAGGCAATCTTTAAACCAGCAGGTTCTTGAATAATCATATGATCAATACAAGTTCCAGCTGTTTTTATTACACAAGTAGTCCCCCCGATAATATTTTGACTGCCAGGCATAACGTGAACGGTTGTAATTCCGTTTTGTACAGCGTCTTGAAAGGCGATATCCAAAGGGTGGATTCCATCTAAAGAACGAATATGTGGTGTTGAAACTTCAGATGTTTCATTGGCATCATTTCCAGCCCAACCAGTGCCTTCATCATAGAGACCAAGGTGAGTATGGACATCAATAAAGCCAGGTAAGAGATGGAGTGCTCGTGCATCTATAACGGTCATATCTTGAGTAGGTTGAATAAAAGGTTTGACCTCGGTAATTCGCTCTCCTGTAACGAGTACATCGCCTTGAAACTTTTGAGATGTAATAGGGTATACAATGGCTTGTTTGAGCAATATTTTCATAGGTACCTCATTTCTGTTACTTTATAATGCTAATGGAAGTTAAGGGAAAGTAACTGAAAGGTTATTTGTATGGTAATGCTTCGGATCCTAGAAAATGAAAGTTTTGAAAGAGCCCATGTAAAATTGTGTTTTAGAAGTACTACATTGTATGCGAAAGTATATTTTGTAATGCATGGTCTATTGCCGGAAATGTGTATTGGTATCCATGTTCAATTGCCTTAATGGGTAATACACGTTGCCCTTCTAGTACAAGTATGCTCATTTCACCTAATAAAGTTTGAATGATAAATGAAGGTACAGGCAACCAATGAGGCTTGTTCATTATAGTTGCAATGTTTTCTCCAAATTCCTTCATTCTTATGGGTGTTGGTGCTGTCATATTAAGAGGGCCATCAATTTCTTTTTTGTGTATGATGAAATCCATCATACGAACGACGTCGTCTATATGAATCCATGATAACCATTGCTTCCCAGAACCAATGGTGCCGCCGATATAGAATTGATAGGGAAGTAGCATTTTTGGAAGAGCTCCTCCATTTGCACCTAATACGACTCCAAATCTTGCGTAGATTGTTCGTATTCCGAGAGAACGTGCTTTAGATGCTTCTTGTTCCCATGAATATACTGTATTTGCTAAAAAGTCATTTCCAGGAGTCTCATGCTGTTCTGTAAAAGACTCTATTTCAGATGTTCCGTAGTATCCAATAGCACTTGCGTTAATAAATGTGTGTGGCTTTGTATGGAGTCCCTGCAATTGTTTAATGAGTCCTTTTGTTGTTTGAATTCTACTGTTTAAAATGGCTTTCTTTTGTTGCTTTGTCCATCTACTATTAATAGACTCTCCGGCTAGATTAATAACTACATCAATAGAAGAGAGGGGGAAGGTTTGTAAATCTGGTGTCCATTGAACATACTGAAGGTTAGGGTCGGAAGTTTCAGTAGTTTTTTTTCGTGTGAGAATGTAAACAGTATATCCTTTTTGAATAAAAAAAGTAGAAAGGGATTTACCGATAAAGCCTGTACCACCAGAAATTGCGATTTTCACAAGTATTTCCTCCTCATTATATATATTCTTGAAAAGAAAAAATGTTCCTCGACTATGTTAAAATAATAGAGAGGTGAGAGTATGGCTGTCATTACAAAAATAGAAGTACAAAAACGATCGAAAGAACGATTTAATATTTATATTGATAAAGGTCAAGGCGAAGAGTACGGATTTAGTGTGGATCAAGTAATCTTAATAAAACATGGATTACAAAAGGGCTTAGAAATTGATGAAATCGAGTTAGGGAATATTTTGTACAATGAAGAAGTACAAAAAGCATATTTACAAGCAATCTCCTATTTATCCTATCAAATGAGAACAAAACAAGAAATAGAAGATTTTTTACGAAAAAAAGAAGTGGGACAGGCCATCATCTCTGAAGTCGTTTCGAAATTATTACATGACCGATATATTAATGATAAAGAGTATGCTGTTTTATATACGCGAACGCAAAGTAATGTGAATCGAAAAGGTCCAACTGTTATTAAAAGAGAGTTATTAAATAAAGGTGTTCAGGATTTAATTATTACACATAGTTTACAAGAATATCCGAAGGAAAAGCAAATTGAGAATGCCTTGTTTCTCATAGAGAAGAAGAAAAAATCTTATCAAAAACATTCTTTTTTACAAATGAAACTAAAGTTAGATGAGATGCTTGTTCGAAAAGGATATTCTAGAGAAGTAATTCAAATTTGTTTGGAAGAATTGAAAGACGAAAAAGATGACGAAAAGCAACAAGAAGCGTTACACTATCATGGGAATAAATATTATGAGAAATATAAGAAGCATGATGGATGGACATTTGAAAACAAGATGAAACAAGCGTTATATCGAAAAGGATTCTCTATTGATGAAATCGAGATATTTTTGCAAATGAAACGCGAAGAGGAATGAGGAGAATAAGATGAATATGCCAAAACGCTACAGTGAAATGACACCGCATGAGCTAAGGGAAGAAATTGGCGCTTTGAAGGAGCAAGCAGTAAAAGCTGAGCAGCTTGGGATTGTCAATGAATTTGATGTATTAATGAGAAAAATGGCAATGGCTCGTGCTTATATGACGGATATAAACAAGTTCCATATTGGTGAAACATATGAATTAGTAGAAGAACCTGGTGTATTATTTAAAATTACGTATTTCAATGGGGTATTTGCTTGGGGATATAAGCAAAATGATAATGAAGAGATTGGCATACCAATTTCCTTATTGCAAGAAAAATAAAAACCAGAGAGCACATATCTCTCTGGTTTTCATCTTTGGTAGGCGTTAAAGGAGATAGGAGATTCTAAAATTGGCGTTTTTTACATTCATTTGCCAATATAATGAGAGACTGGGTTTGTTGCGTCTGTCCGTTAACTTGCGCTTTCGCATGTTTTGGACGAGTCCACGTATGGTTAAATAATTCAGAACGACTATCTAAGCGATCACGGTAGCTCATCTTTATCACCTCGTGTAGGAAGTTAATTTAATTTGTACTACTCTTCCTGCTGATTTGCAGCACGCATACGTTCTTGTGGGTGCGTGTTAATTGTGCCGTTAGGTCGTTTCGAAGCGAAGCGTGATTTCGCTTTCGGTTGACCGTCGATTTTGCTGTTGTTTTTTGACTCAGACCAAAATTCGGCTTGTTTACCCATTGCGAACGCCCTCCTCATTATCGGTTGATACCTTTTTAAGAAGTATCAATTATAGAATGTGCAAAATTGAAGAAACTATCCTTTAGAAATGAAGGGATAAATAGGTAAAAGGAGATTATAATATGAATGATATTTATGAAACATTAACGAAAGAATTATTAGACAAGAATGACAAGCTTTCTTACGCACAAGCTCGTGCGTGGGTTGAGTTACTATGGGAAGATTTTCAAACAACTTATGCAAAATCAGGTCGTTATCAAGGCGATGAAATGACGGAACAAGTGGTACGATCATGGATTAATAATCATGGTGTACGCCTTCATGAAATGCGGACAAATAATCCGAAGTATAGTCATTTAATTAATCAAGAAGATCATTTGAAACATTAAAAAAAGCGACTTAAGTCGCTTTTTTTAATGTGGAAGTAATTCCAGTTTTTTTCGAAGCTTTTCTTCACTAAAGATCCATCCTGTATAGGAACTAATAATATTTAAATTGTGGTCGAGCTGAACGATTGCAACAAATGGATAATAATCTTTACTTCGATATCGTAAATCAATGAATCGTACTTCATAATAATGGTCATGATCAAAAATATCCCAGCGATATACAGGAGAGAAAGATAGGAAGGCTGAGATGTTTTCATCTTGTTTAGCTGCTCGCATAATATTATTGTCTGGGAACGGTACCCGATCGAACTTGTCATATATCATGATGTTACCACGGTGCCATCTCGCAACGTAGTAATAATCAGCCGTAACGACTGCTAAATGGTAATGATAAAATCGGTAAGAAGGAGAAATGATAATCTTTTCGACATTTTTGAAACGTTTGTGTACAACGCTTCTTATATTTCTGTGCATCATAATCCGTCCGATATAGTAAACAATCATTAATATATATGCCGCTAAAGCTGTATATCCCTTATGAGAACCGACGAGCATGCAAGCAATTGCAAGTATATGGATAAAGAAAATTACGGTATCGAATGTATTAATTATGCCAAGTGCGACCCATTTTTTTGTGAAAGGTCGTAATGCTTGTGTACCATAGGCGTTGAAAATATCTACAAAGACGTGAAGAAAGACGGCAATAAATGACCAAAGTAGTAGATGAAGATATGGAGCTTCTGAAAAGAAGGCGAAAGAGATGCCACTTATAAGGAATGACCAAAGAATTACCGCGGGAATAGAATGAGTAATCCCACGATGATTTCTTATATATTTAGCGTTATTACGCAATTTTAGAACTGTGTCAATGTCAGGAATGTTGGAACCAGCAATTGTAGCAAGCATAACAGCTTGGGGGCCAATATCACTTTGTGCTATGGCTGGATCTAATGTTGCTAAGCTACCTAAAGTGATACCCATAACAAGGTGAGTGGCTGTGTCCATAGAAATCCACCTCCGTTTTTTATTAATGTAACTCTTTTTATTCGATACCTCAAGTCCTTTGCCTTCTATTTCCTGTATCATCTTACTTAAATTTTTTCCTAAAATCTTTATAATAGTACTTATATGCAAAAAAATGAGGGGGATCAAGTTTGACACTTGAAATACTAAACAATTTTAATATAGAGCAGTTTCAAAATGATTTAATTGGTTGGTTTGAAGAAGAACAGCGCGACTTACCATGGAGAAAGAATAAAGATCCATACCGCGTTTGGGTTTCTGAAATTATGTTACAGCAAACAAGAGTAGAAGCTGTAAAACCATATTACGCAAATTTTATGGGGAAGTTTCCTACACTTGAAGCGTTAGCGAACGCAGATGATGAAGAAGTATTAAAAGCATGGGAAGGTTTAGGATATTATTCTAGAGCACGTAATTTACATGCGGCAGTAAAAGAGGTAAAAGAAGTATATGGCGGAGTTGTACCAAGTGATGTAAAGAAAATTGAAAAGTTAAAAGGAGTCGGACCATATACAAAAGGTGCTATTTTAAGTATCGCATATGGTATACCAGAGCCGGCAGTTGATGGAAATGTTATGCGTGTATTATCTCGTATTTTATCAGTATGGGATGATATTGCAAAACCAAAGACTCGAAAAGTTTTTGAAGAGATTGTGCGTGAAATTATTTCGATTGAAAATCCATCTTATTTTAATCAAGGTTTGATGGAATTAGGTGCACTAATTTGTATTCCGAAAAATCCAGCATGCTTACTTTGTCCTGTACGTGAACATTGCAGAGGGTATGCTGAAGGTGTTCAAAAAGAATTACCAGTAAAAAGTAAAGCGAAAGCTCCTAAAATGGTACCTATTGTTGCAGGTGTACTTCAAACTGAAGACGGTCGTTACGTTATTAATAAACGTCCAAGTACAGGTTTGTTAGCTAACATGTGGGAGTTTCCGAATGTGGAACTTGAAGAAAGTATTCGAAATCAGAAGGAACAGCTTATAGATTATATGAAAGAAAAATTTGAGCTCGAGGTTTCTATTGATGAATACGCAATGAATGTACAACATACGTTTACACATCGTACTTGGGATATATTTGTATTTTACGGAAAAGTAACCGGTAATATTGTTGATACAGATACATTAAAATTTGTATCAAAAGAGGTATTTGAGCAATTACCTTTCTCAAAATCACACCGTACTATTTATGAAAATTGTGTGGAGAAAATTACAATGCAATAAATAAAAAAGTGTTCCCAATCTAGGGAACACTTTTTTAATCGTAAGAAATTTTTGTCCCATGAGTCCAACTAGCTTCACCTTCTTGTAAGCCGCCTCTTGATTCGATTTCTACTACAATTTCTTTGTAAATACTTTGCCCTTCTATATTTAAATAAGGCAGAACCTGTTGTAGTGAGTGATGAAAATAAGCTAATTCATCTTCTTTCCATTCATTTTTTGAAATCATCGTTAGTTCAGTCATATCGCGTCCTATATACATATTTACACCTCCATTTTCTATAGTTTGAATGAGTAACAAAAGTTATATGCGGAAATTTTAAAAAAGAAAATTACGGATAGCTTCTAAGTGAATTGGTTACATTATTGATTGTGGAGGTGAGAAAGATGAGTAAAAAACAACAAGGTTATAACAAAGCAACTTCTGGTGCTAGCATTCAAAGTACAAATGCTAGTTATGGTACAGAGTTTTCAACTGAAACAGATGTACAAGCTGTAAAACAAGCAAACGCACAATCAGAAGCAAAGAAAGCACAAGCTTCTGGTGCACAAAGTGCAAACGCTAGTTATGGTACAGAATTTGCAACTGAAACAGACGTGCATTCTGTGAAAAAACAAAATGCTAAGTCAGCTGCAAAACAATCACAATATTCTAGCTCAAATCAGTAATGAAAGAAAAACACTTCTCTAATTCGGGAGAAGTGTTTTCTTTTTGCGTGGATCGTTGTAATGAAAAGAAAGCGAACGACATAACTTCTAATAAGTCAACAAATGTAGTCAAAGGAGAAGGAAGTTAACAATTAGAATTATGTAATTAGGAATAATAACTGATGAATAAGTCCAAAAGGGGGTAAGTAATGAACGATTTTGATAAGTTGGTAGGGGAGCAATTAGAAACGATGGATGAGTTGTTAAAGTTACAAGCACATCTAGAGAAGTATCAACAAATTGAAATGAATGAAAAAGATACGTGCGATAAAAAAGAACTGCATTTTATCCGCCAGGAAATATATAGAACAGAAGTAGCGTTGAAGATGTTACATGAGAAATTTGAAGAACAAACGAATAGTGTAATCCAATCTTTTGCAACTGAAAAAATGATTTCAAATTTAGGATAAGATATATTGTTATCTTTAGGTGAAAAGTCCTTCTTTGTATGGAAATAGAGAAGGGCTTTTTCTATTACATGTCCTCGCTTATAAATAATACAGTACAATCCTTTTATCTCCTAAGAAGTGGTGGGGCATAGTATTCAACGATAAACCTCCTGCATATTCAGTTTGAAAAATAGAGTCTTATCCCTTTAGTTTTAAAATTTCGACAAAAAAGTTATAATAGAAAAAAAGTGAATGCCGTTCAAAGGGCATTTGCAGTTGAAAGAAGGGAGCATATATGGGATTTCCCAAAGAAGGAGAAAAAGTACAAATACATAGTTATAAACATAATGGCTCCATTCATAGAATGTGGGAAGAAACAACAATTTTAAAAGGGACACAGAGTCTTGTAATCGGAGCGAATGATCGTACAGTAGTTACAGAATCGGATGGCCGAACATGGATTACTCGTGAACCAGCAATTTGTTATTTTCATGCCAACTATTGGTTTAATGTGATTGGGATGCTTAGGGAAGATGGCGTATATTATTATTGTAATTTAAGCTCACCTTTTGCGTATGATCCTGAAGCATTAAAGTATATTGATTATGATTTAGATATTAAAGTATATCCAGATATGACATATACGCTTCTAGATGAAGATGAGTATGAAAAACATAGTGAAATTATGCAGTATCCACCTGTTATTGATACAATTTTAAAACGAAATGTAGCACATTTAACACAGTGGATTCATCAAAGAAAAGGTCCATTTGCACCAGATTTCGTAGATATGTGGTATGAACGATATTTAATGTACAGAAATTAAAACAAACCTGCAGGGGGCTTCCCGGCAGGTTTGTCCTATTAGAGGGGGGATTATGTGCAAGGCATAAAAAGATATTTACAATTTGTTAAACCATATCGATGGCTTATTGCTATTACAATTATTATTGGACTAGTTAAGTTCGGTATCCCACTTATTATGCCGTGGTTATTAAAGTATATTATCGATGATGTAATTCAAGGCGCTGGCTCACTTCAAGATAAAACATCTCAATTAATAACAGCGATTGGAATTGCTTTCTTTATTTTTGCGGTATTAAGACCACCGATTGAATATTATCGTCAATATTTCGCCCAACGTATCGCAAATACAATACTGTATGATTTGCGGAAGCATATTTTCGGTCACTTACAAAAGTTAAGTTTACGTTATTACTCCAATACAAAAACAGGGGAGATTATTTCGCGTGTCATCCATGATGTAGAACAAACGAAAGATTTTGTAATTACTGGTTTGATGAACGTCTGGTTAGATACTGCAACAATTGCTATTGCTATCATTGTTATGTTTTCTATGAATATAAAATTAACATTTGTTGCTTTATTGATTTTACCTATTTATGTAATTGCAGTGAAATATTTTTTCGGACGTCTTCGGAAATTGACGAAAGAGCGTTCACAAGCGTTAGCGACGATGCAAGGGTATTTGCATGAACGTATTCAAGGAATGCAAGTGACACGTAGCTTTGCGTTAGAAGAGTATGAGGGGAAGCAGTTTGAAAAAAGAAATAATGAATTTTTAACGAAAGCATTAACCCATACAAGTTGGACGGCAAGAACATTTTCGGCAGTAAACACGTTAACCGATTTAGGTCCGTTACTTGTGATTGGTTTTGCAGCATATGAAGTAATTCAAGGGCAGTTAACGCTAGGAACAATGGTAGCTTTTGTTGGATATATGGATAGTTTATATAGTCCGCTTCGCCGCCTTGTTAATTCATCTACAACATTAACACAATCTTTTGCATCGATGGACCGTGTGTTTGAACTGTTAGATGAAAAATACGATATTGTTAATGTACCAAATGCGGTACAAACGAAAAAATTAAATGGAGAAATTGTATTTGACAATGTTTCTTTTCGTTATAATGTAGATGAAAAAGAGATATTACACAACTTGTCATTAACTATGCAGCCTGGAGAGAAAGTAGCGCTTGTAGGAGCAAGTGGGGGAGGAAAGTCATCTCTTGCTAGTTTGATCCCGCGTTTCTATGATGTTTCTGAAGGCACGGTTTATGTAGATGGCATAGATGTAAGAAAGTATAATATGAGAAATTTGCGTAGTCATATTGGAATTGTACTGCAAGATAATTTATTGTTTAGCGATACAATTGGAGCTAATATTTTATATGGAAATCCGAAGGCTACAGAGAAAGAGGTGATTGCAGCTGCTAAAGCTGCGCAAATTCATGATTTTATTATAGACTTACCAGATGGTTATAATACTGTCGTTGGAGAACGTGGTGTGAAGCTATCGGGCGGGCAAAGACAACGCGTGGCAATTGCACGAGTGTTTCTAAAGAATCCTTCGGTACTTATATTAGATGAAGCAACTTCAGCATTAGATTTAGAAAATGAAAGGTATATTCAAGAGGCGCTTCAGACGTTAGCTGCTGACCGGACAACGATTATAATTGCACATCGATTAGCGACGATTACGCATGTTGATACGATTATTTACATTGAAGACGGTGAGATTAAAGAGACTGGTTCTCATGAAGAGTTAATGCAAAAAAGAGGATTTTATTACAATTTATATCAACTTCAACATATAACAGAAACAGCTCCTTTAGCATAAAAGGAGCTGTTTTTTTATTCGTCTTCTTTTTTATCATCGATTTGGAGTTCTTTTTCTGGTTTATGGTATGTGTAGAAGCTATCTACAAGCAAATCTAAATGCTCTACTTCTTCACTATAGTTAATGATGGAAGAAATAAGAGGGAAGAGATGTAACCATGTTTTATATGCTTCTTCATCGTCTTTATTTTGATATTCCATAAAGATATCAATTAATTCTTGTTTACCTGTTTCAACTTCATCAAGCATTTCGACTGATTGTTGTTTTTTTGCTTTACCAATAAATTTTAATAAAACTTGTTCATGATAATGCGTTAATGAGTCAAGTTCGTTTTGGATAGATTCCTGAAATTCTTCCGGCATATAGCGCAGTTCATTTTCAGTACGGTGTAATGATTTTAACGTACTTAAAGCACGGCTTGTTGTCGCTAACATTTGTCTGAATAAAACGAGCTTACGAATTTTTGCGAACTTTACTTTTTTCGTGTAGCTTCTTTCTTCTTTATACAGCAAATAGTAATGGTTTAGTTTGATCATTTTTTCTTTCATACGATCAATATCAGTTTTTAGCGTTGTAAAATCAGAAGCCTGCCTGCTATTCATTCGAATCCATTTTACAATTTCTTCTGTATTATCAACGATACGATGATAAAGTTTTGTTTCATATTTTGGCGGCATAAATACTAAATTTACAAGTGAAGCCGCAATAATACCAATCATAATCGTCGCAAATCGAAGTAAGGCAAAACTAAAGAAATCTTCGCCTTGATACTCCATAATGGCGATAACTGTTACTAAAGCAATTGATATTGTGTTTTCTAATCGTAATTGTAATGTAAGAGCAATTACTAATATACATGTTAATCCAATAATAAAAGGATTATGTCCAAAAGCAGTAGCAAATGCGATAGCAAATATCGCACCAATTACATTTGCTTGAATTTGTTCAAGTGCTGTTAAATAAGAACGGTATACAGACGGTTGAACAGCAAAGATAGCTGAAATTCCCGCAAATACCGGACTCGGTAATTGAAGTAAAATACAAGCAAATAAAGCTAACGTGATGGCAATACCCGTTTTTAAAATGCGAGCACCAAGTTTCATACCCTTAATAAGATCCTTTCTCTTGTCATAATGAATGTACAACATGATACTATACATTCATTACAATATGTTAGCAAGTGATATTTTAGTGACGTTAAAAGAAATTAGTGTTCATTTTATCCCGCTAATTGTGAGTAGTAAGATTCACGCCTCAAAATTCAGAAGCTGGATGCCGGTAAACGTCCGATTGGTGTAGGCTAATTAAAGTTTCACTTTATAATTTTTCCTAATTCCTTTTAAACATCAGTTTTTAGTAAAAAAACCTGCTGAATTTCAGCAGGTCTCAAATTGTTACTATAGATTACTATGAGAAGCGTACTTCGTCAATTTTTTCTTAATAATGAAAATTACTCATTTTACTCTGTTGAGATAGATGGATCTGCCTGTTCTTTTTTCGGGATAATCTCAAAAAACTTGTTCTGTATATCATCTAATAATGGTGTTAACAAAGCAACTTCCTCATATTGCTCGTGCTCGTTTAGTACACGAATATAGTCTAGCAATAATTCAGTTACATCTTTCAAACCATTTTTACTAATTGGTTGTAATGTAACATTTGCGCCTTTTGCGATTCTTCTTTTTAAGGCCTGTTCTGTTAAGCCTAAGTTTGAATCACGACGCAAATAAACAACACCGCCAGTCATGCCAGCGCAAATCCATGGACCAGGGTCACCTAAAACAAGCGCTCGCCCGTTTGTCATATATTCAAAAGCAAAACCTTTAATATTGGAGTATGCACCTATATTTCCTTGCTCTTTTTCACGGAGTGGTTTTGTTATTCTACCTCCAATTATCATGTCTGCCCCAGAAAGGCGAATGCCAGCGCGAGCATCAGCGTTCCCTTGTACGTATAGTGCCCCTTTTTGTGCACCATATCCAAATCCTTTTCCGACAGAACCGTTATAATATACTCCGTCTTTTCCTTTTGATTTCGTTATATAAATCCCACCACCAAAGGAAGTTTTACCAATGCCATCTTGTGCGCCGCCATTTACGTGTATAAATAAATTTTCACTATTGTAAGCACCTAACCCATTTCCGGGAATAGAACCATTCGTATACTTTAATGTAAGTGGTTCAAGTTGAGTAGCTTCATATAGTTTACTGCGAACGCGATAACATGATTCTAGACCACCCATAACGCGTTGCTCTACACCAACGCCTACCAATTCTTTTGAGTCAGCGGAATGAACTGTCTTAAATTGTTTTTCCGGTACGCCTTCTGTTGTTGTAACAGATGGATGTTCTATTATTTGTAGTAAATTACGTAAGTTTAATAAATTTTCGCCTCGAACTTGCTCTAATAAATCAGAACGCCCAACAATTGCTTGTAAATTTGTATAACCAAGCTGTCCTGTTAATCGTTTTAGTTCTATACCGAAAGAGGTGAATAAATTTAGCAGGCCAGTAACTGCGCTTTCTAATTCGCGTGGGACGAAGCGGCGTAACCCATGTTCCTTTGCTTGTGCTTCAGACTCGATTTGTGTCGCAATTCCGACATGGCAAGTATCTAGATGACATCCACGGCAAGTAGTACAGCCGATTGCAATCATTGATAGTGTGCCAAATCCAATACGGTTTGCTCCGAGAAGCATGATTTTCAAGGCATCATTTACACTTCGAATACCACCATCTGCCCAAATCTCTACTTTATGTCTCATGCTCGCTTCTAATAAAGCGTTGTGAGCGGCTTTAACACCAATTTCTACAGGAAGACCTACATGTTGCAAGGCGTGAATACGTGCAGCACCTGTTCCGCCATCGAATCCGCTAATGTTAATAAAATCAGCACCAGCTTTGGCGATACCGACAGCAATTGTTCCGATATTAGGAACGACAGGGACTTTCACGGCTACTTTGGCAAGTTGATTAGCTGTTTTAATTTCCGTAATCATTTGAGCTAAATCTTCAATTGAATAAATATCATGGTTATTAGAAGGTGAAATTAAATCTGAGCCAATTGTCGCATTACGTGCTTCAGCGATTTTGGCTGTTACTTTTGAACCAGGTAAATGCCCACCTTCCCCAGGCTTTGCGCCTTGACCGATTTTGATTTCAATTAAGTTCGATGAGTTTAGTAGTTCGGCATTTACTCCAAATCGCCCAGATGCCACTTGTTGTCCACGTGTATGTGGATATTTTCCAATCATATCTTTAATTTCGCCGCCTTCACCGTTCAAGCTAATCATATTTAGCTGATCGGCCGCTTCTGCATATGCGCGAAAGGCAATTTCGTTTTGAGAACCAAATGACATAGAACTAATAATAAATGGAAAATCATGGTTTTTAATGCCGATAGATACTTCTTCAGTTGGAACGATATGTTTTGTTTGTTTCGTTTGAACAAGGTGTCTGATTGCGATGGGATTATTCTCTTCTAGTTCACTTAACTTGTCACGGTAATCATCATAAGAATTTCCTTTTGCAACATCGCCGATTGCTTTCCAAATTCGCGGGAATATATGAAATGATTTTCGCATTCTAATTTTAGGATTGTTATAATCCTCTGCTCGTATTTTTGCATCTTCAACAAGTGATTCAAGTGAAAAGGCTAAATCATTTGAACCGAAGAAATTTGTAATCTGTAATATATTTGCGATTTCTTCATGTAATCCAATAGATGAATAGAGACGTCCGTAACCACGTAACTCATGAATTCCAATTGTTGAAATGACTTTTTCTAATCCTTTATTAAGTGCATTATATAGATTCGTAATTGGTGTTTTTGTTCCATCATTTACAGTCGCGAATAATAAATATGGATTAATACCATCTGCTCCTAATCCATATAGCGTGACAATGTCATGTAAGGAGCGAAGAGCACCAGAACGTATAACGAGAGAACAATTGCGGCGTAATTTATTTTCACTTAATGCTTGATGTACTTTAGCAGTAACTAAATGTGGATCAATCCACAATCGTTCATTTAGATGGGCTTTTGCGTCATCTAATACTAGTAGGGAAGCGCCATTGTTAACAGCAGCTATCGCTTCAGAACTAATGCGGCTTAATGCGCATTGCAGAGTTTCTGACGAGCTGAATGTAGCAGAGATTGTGGCGATAGAGTTATGAGTCTTAAATAGCTCTATGAGTTGTTCGTACGTAATTGTGTGTAATTCCTCTGCAATAGGTTGTGCCACGCTGCCTTCTAAAATAATTGGTGAAAGCATTTCAACTACAAATGGCCGTTTTGCGCCGCTTAATAAACTTGGACGCTCTCCAAGTACAGTACGTGTAGAGAAGTGTTCAATTTCACGGTCACGGTCAATTGCAGGGTTTGTAACAACAGCTACACTTTCTTTAATAAAGTCAGCGATATTTCGTCTATCAGTATCGAGTGCGGCAAGTGGTGAGTCATGCCCAAGTGAGCGTATTGGCTCAACGCCTTTTGTTGCCATCTGTTCAAGAAGTTGAATATGTTCTCGGTCCCATCCGAAAGCGACGTATTCTTTCGTTTCAACTTGAACAGAATCACATAGCCCTTGGATTTTTTTCGTTTCAGGGATAGATAAATTTAAATGGTAATTGGTAGTATCAATTCGCTTTTTAAAACGGTTATATACTTGGATTTGATATTTGTCATATTCATAAAGAACAAGTTCATCTTGTTCATTCCATTTTAATCCGACTTTTTCTCCAGGAGCGAGTGGTTTTGGTTCTGCTACATATTTAGTTGGTGATACAACTCCAGGTTCAGAAGAGAAAATATAAGAGCTCTCTGTCTCTACTTTCCATACTGGGCGTAATCCAAGGGAATCAACGCTGAAAACAGCTTCATCTTTAAAACGGGAAATGATGCCAGCTGGTCCTTGTGCAAAATGTCCCCATGCTTCACGTATATACGTATATAAATCTTGTAAAGGTGTTTCATAAAGTTTAATTTCATTAATAATTGGTGGGAATAGAATTTCCATTGCTTCAAATAAGCTGTAGCCGTATTGAACAAGTAGGGTTTCTAAGGTGCGGTTTAAATCTTGAGAGTCACTGCCTCCTGCAGTAAGTGGTACATCAATCATTTCAGCTTGATCGCGTAATTTCGCAATTGTGTTAATTTCACCATTATGTCCGAGAATGCTAAATGGTTGTACACGAAAAAAATTAGATAATGTATTAGTAGAGTAGCGGTTATGTCCTAATGTCATAGTTGAAGCGATAAGCGGATGTTGTAAATCATTATAGTAGGCAACAAGCGTATCACCAGCACCTAGAACTTTATATACAACATGATCATGACTTAATGAAGCAACATGAATTGCTTCGTTTTCCTCTATTTTTATTGTGACAGAAAATAATGTTTGCTCAATATTTATAATTTCGTTTTCTGCGATAAGGGCAACTTGCCAAAATAAAGGTTCTTCTTGTTTACCAAGTGGACCGAGCGCATCTGAGTTTGTTGCATCGTCACTTTCGAAAATAATAGTAAAGTTTTTGTTGTTTAATTGCGTACGAATATAATCTTTTAAGGCAGTAATGTTTTCTTTTTTATTTAGAAAAAAATGTCCAACGATAAAGTGGGGATGATCCACAATCGTTGGATTATATCCGCTACTTTTTAGTTTTTCATTCCAAAGTGTTTTTGGTATATCAATGTGAATGCCGATGCCATCGCCCTCGCCATTAATGAAACCAGCTCTATGATTCATTTTGACGAGTGATTGTATGCAAAGGTCAATGTTTTCTTTTGTAGCAATTTTTCGTTTCTCCATAACGGAAACGATTCCACACGCATCATGTTCTGCATTTCTATAATCTCGAAATAAAGACGGTGTCCATGTATTTTTTTTATTGAGCATCCGTCAATCCCCCCTCTTGTAAAAGTTAGAATAATCTTACTATTTAAGGCGCAAATCACCTTGTACACAGAGATAGTAATGCTGTAAAAGAATATAAAACAGATAATTATGAATAATTATACTATTAATACGTAATTTATGAAATAGAAAAAAGGAAAAAAGAAAGGTGAGCTTTCTTTTTTCCTTTTAATGACGGGATTATTTATTGTCTGCTAGGGCAGCAAATGCTCTGCCGACAGCTTCGATTGTATATTCAATATCTTCTTTTGTATGTTCTGTAGTTAAGAACCATGCCTCGTATTTAGAAGGTGCTAAGTTAACTCCTTCTTGAAGCATAAGCTTGAAGAATTTACCGAACATTTCACCGTCTGTATCTTGTGCGGCATCGTAATCTTCAATTGTATTAGTTGTGAAGTATACAGTTAAAGCCCCTTTTAGACGATTTAATGTAATGTCGATATTATGTTTCGCTGCTTGCTCTAAAATTCCTTTTTCAAGCATTGCACCAAGTTCATCTAATTTCTCATAAAGCCCTTCTTGTTGAAGTACTTCTAGACAAGCGATACCTGATGCCATAGAAGCAGGGTTTCCTGCCATTGTACCAGCTTGGTATGCAGGTCCAAGCGGAGCAACTTGTTCCATAATTTCTTTCTTACCACCGTAAGCACCGATTGGTAAGCCACCGCCAATAACTTTACCAAGCGCTGTTAAGTCAGGTGTAACACCAAGTAAGTCTTGAGCACCGCCGTACATAAAGCGGAAAGCAGTAATAACTTCATCATAAATTACTAGTGCGCCAGCTTCGTGAACAAGTTCATTCACTTTTTCAAGGAATCCAGGTTTAGGCTCTACAATACCGAAGTTTCCAACGATCGGTTCTACAAGGATAGCTGCTACTTCATGACCCCATTTATCTAAAGCTTCTTTTAAAGTTTCTACATTGTTAAATGGAACGGTAATAACTTCTTGTGCGATACTTTGTGGTACGCCAGCTGAGTCAGGAGTTCCTAAAGTAGAAGGGCCAGATCCAGCTGCCACAAGTACTAAATCAGAATGACCGTGGTAACAACCAGCAAATTTCATGATTTTTGTGCGACCTGTATAAGCACGAGCAACACGAATCGTTGTCATCACTGCTTCTGTACCAGAGTTTACGAAACGGACTTTATCTAATGCAGGCATTGCTTCTTTTAACATTTTTGCGAATTTTACCTCTAGCGCTGTTGGTGTTCCATAAAGTACCCCATTTTCAGCAGCTGTTGTAATTGCTTTTGTTATATGCGGATGAGCATGTCCAGTAATAATAGGACCGTATGCTGCTAAATAATCGATATATTTATTTCCGTCTACATCCCAGAAATAAGCGCCTTTCCCACGTTCCATAGCAACAGGAGCGCCGCCGCCAACTGCTTTAAAAGAACGAGAAGGACTGTTAACACCGCCAACGATATGCTCTAAAGCTTCTTTATGTAATGCTTCTGACTTTGTGAAATTCACTACAATTCATCTCCTTACAAAAATCTATGTATTATTCTAACATGTTTTTCGAAAAGACGTATTGTTTGTGATAGCGAAGGCAGTTGGGTAAACTATTCGTTGTGACATTTAGGAGGGGGGTCCGATTATGAAATCGGTAATTGAGGTACAAGGGTTACGTAAAGAGTTTACAGCCTATTCAAGTCGTCCGGGCTTAAAGGGTGCATTTCGCGATTTATTAAATCGTAATTATAAAATAGTACCAGCAGTAAATGATGTATCTTTTACTGTAAAGCAAGGTGAAATGGTTGGTTATATCGGTGAGAACGGTGCTGGTAAATCAACAACAATTAAAATGCTTACGGGGATTTTAACTCCGACATCAGGGCAAATCACAGTAAATGGAATGAACCCACATAAACAAAGAGAAGAATTTGTAAGAACAATTGGTGTTGTTTTTGGACAGCGTTCGCAACTTTGGTGGGATATTGCAGTACAAGAATCGTTTCGTTTATTAAAGAAAGTGTATGGTGTATCAGACGCTCAGTATAAGGAGCATATGGAGCACGTAATTGAAACGTTAGATATAGGGCCCTTATTAGATAAACCAGTTCGAAAATTATCTCTTGGTCAAAGGATGCGTTGTGAATTAGCGGCAGCCTTAATTCATAATCCACCGTTATTATTTTTAGATGAGCCAACAATTGGGTTAGATGTACTTGTGAAATTGAAAATACGTGAATTTTTAAAAGAAATGAATGAACGTTATAAAACAACAATTTTATTAACAACACACGATATTACTGATATTGAAGCTTTATGTGAGCGCGTTATCATGCTGGATGAAGGAAATATTATGTATGACGGTTCTTTAAATAATCTTCGTACGCAGTGGGGAGCGGAGAAGGAAATTCACTTTCAGTTTGTTGCACCAGTTTCCTATCAGGCTTTATCAATGGTTATGCCAGATAATCATGTCGTTTGGTCGAAAGCAAAAGAGGAAAATGCATGGGTTGCAAAAATTCCGAATGAAGAAGTTATTATTTCAATGCTTATTTCTAAAGTAGTACAAGCCTTTCAAATTAAAGATTTAAAAATTAACGAAGTGTCTACAGAGGAAATTATTCGTAACATTTATGAAGAGGGTATTACGCATGGGTAAGTATATTGAAATGATTCGAATTCGCTTTTTAATGATGCTTGCGTATCGTACAAATTACTATAGCGGGATTTTAATTTATACGATTAATATCGGTGCTTACTATTTTTTATGGCAAGCAATTTATAGCGGAAAAGAGAATATTGAAAGTTTATCTATTTCGCAAATGACCACGTATATCGCAATCGCGTGGATGGCACGTGCCTTCTATTTTAATAATATAGATAGGGAAATTGCGATGGAGATCCAAGAAGGACGTGTGGCTGTAGAATTAATTCGTCCGTATAACTATTTGGGAATGAAAGTTATGCAAGGTCTTGGCGAGGGAATATTCCGTTTTGCCTTCTTTTCCATTCCAGGCATGGTTATCGTTACGTTATTATTTTCGTTGCAAATTACAACAAATTTTCAAACTTGGTTATATTTCTTCTTATCTTTAATATTTAGTTTTATTATTAATACACAAATTAATTTAATGACGGGAATGCTTACGTTTTTCCTATTTAATAATAGTGGGATTATGTATGCAAAACGCGTTGTTATTGATTTATTTTCAGGTCTATTATTACCAATTAGTTTTTATCCGCTATGGGCCCAAAAAGCAATGATGTTTTTACCGTTTCAGGCTATTAGTTATATTCCAAGTATGATTTTTTCTGAAGGTATACAGGGGAGTAAGTTGTATGAGGCTTTAGTATTTCAAGTGATTTGGGCGATTGTACTTATTATTCCAATTGTACTCATGTGGAGAACGGCGAGAAAACGTCTAATTGTACAAGGGGGATGATGAGATGCTATATATAAACTTATTTTTACAATATGCAAGTCAATATATAAAAACAAAATTGGAGTATCGAGGCGATTTTATCGTTGGTTTACTTTCTGATTTATCGCTTCAAGCAGTTAATTTAATATTTATTCTCGTTGTATTTGGGCATACACAAGCATTGAAGGGATGGAGTCGAGAAGAAGTAATCTTTATTTATGGTTTCTTTTTAGTACCATTTGCCATCTTTTCAGCTTTCTTTAATATATGGGATTTTAATGATCGATACATTATTAAAGGGGAGATGGATCGTGTATTAACGCGGCCGATCCATAGCCTATTTCAAATTATATTAGAAAGAATGGAACTTGAATCTTTAATTGGAGCTATTACAGGGATTGTTGTAATGGGATATGCAGCTGTGGAGTTACAATTATCTTTTTACTGGTATGATTTCTTCTTATTTATATTGATGGTAGGAGGAGGAGCACTTGTATATGGAGGGATATTTGTTACGCTGGCGAGCCTTGGTTTTTGGTCGGATGCGAAAAGTTCAATTATGCCTCTTATGTATAACATAGGTAATTACGGGCGCTATCCTGTTAATATTTATAATCGTGTAATTCGTTTCATTTTAACGTTTGTTTTACCGTTTGCGTTTGTTGGAGTATATCCAGCGGCATACTTTTTAAGAAAAACAGAATGGAATAGTTATGCATTTGCGACGCCAATTGTTGGTGTTATCTGTTTTACGATTGCAATCACCCTCTGGAACCAAGGGGTAAAAAGGTATCGTGGCGCGGGTAATTAATTATAGAAGCTTGTTCGTTTCTAAGGGATAAATCAGTTCTCCACCTCATACATATAAAATGAGGTGGAGGACATGTTATGGGGATTTATTCTATTAATTGCAGCAATCGCTATTTTGAAAAGTGTCCAATTATTATGGAGTTCCTATTCGGATTCAACGCGTTTTTTTTCGCTCTATAATTTGGCCACATTATTTTTAATCTATACAACAGTACTAATCGCATTTGGATTAAGTTACGTTGTATTAGAGGAAATGGGTTTCGCAGTTTTGAAAGAGGACGGAGAAAGTTTGAACGCTCATTCTTTTCAACTCGTCGAAGTTTGTTTATATTTTAGCGCAGTTACTTTATTGTCTGTTGGATATGGTGACATATCTCCGATTGGAATTGGGCGATGGATTGCAATCGCAGAAGCGCTAATTGGATATACACTCCCTTTTGCTTTTGTGATGAGGTCTGTAATAGACAATGAAAAATAAGGAAGCATTTGTTATAGTAAAGGAAAAGAGTAGGAGTGATAACTATGATTACAGTAGGAGAAATGGCACCAGAATTCACATTAGAGGGAAGTAACGGAGAAGAAGTTCGCCTAGCTGATTTCCGCGGTAAAAATGTAGTTCTCTATTTTTATCCGAAAGATATGACGCCAGGATGTACAACTGAAGCATGTGATTTTCGTGATGCGTATGGAGTATTTCAAGAGAAGGATACGGTTATTCTTGGAGTAAGTCCTGATTCAGCGAATAGACATTTGAAATTCATTGAGAAACATGAATTGCCATTTACACTTTTAGTAGATGAAGATCATAAAGTAGCAGAGTTATACGATGTTTGGAAGTTAAAAAAGAACTTTGGGAAAGAGTATATGGGAATTGAGCGTTCTACATTCCTTATTAATAAAGACGGTGAACTTGTAAAAGAGTGGCGTAAAGTGAAAGTGAAAGGACATATTGAGGATGTTCTTTCTTATATAAAATAAATCTACATTGGAGATAAAATATGCAGAAACAAGGCAAGTGTCTATACATATTTTACTGCCTTACATAAAGTGGAAGTGTAGGGCATACCTCCTCAGATGATAGTATTCCAAGTGCGATTATGTCGCACTTTTTTCTATGGAATATATGAAGAAAAAAGGGAAAGATACATAAAAACAAGTCCTGAATATAAAAATAAACTACATACTTATAGTAGAAATATTGACGATTTATAAGAAAAGGAGTACACTCTTTATAAGAATTATAAAATAATAATCCGTATAGAATCGGGGTGCATGACGGTGGTCAAAGAAGAATTAAAAGAAGCGCTAGAAATGCTGAAAAATACGGGTGTACGCATTACTCCACAGCGTCATGCTATTTTAGAGTACCTTGTGGAATCAATGACGCACCCAACAGCGGATGATATTTATAAAGCATTAGAAGGTAAGTTTCCAAATATGAGTGTTGCAACTGTCTATAATAACTTACGTGTGTTTAAAGAGGTTGGACTTGTAAAGGAATTAACTTATGGAGACGCTTCAAGTAGATTTGATTATGTTACAAGTCAACATTATCATGTGATTTGCGAAAAATGTGGTAAGATTGTTGATTTTCCTTATGGAGGCTTGGAAAAGCTGGAAGAGGAAGCTGCGAAAACGACAGGCTTCGTTATCAATAGTCATCGCTTAGAAATTTATGGCGTTTGTCCAGAGTGTCATAAGGCGTAATATATAATAAAGAAAGAGGCTGACGGCTATACGTCAGCCTCTTTCTTTATTATATAAGGATTAGCGTGAGGTTAATCGGGATTTACAGTGCTAAGTTAGTAAGAAGGGTTAGATAAAAGTTTGTCGAATTTACTTTGTATTGGTGGAAATGAATTCTTGGAGGGGACATTTTGAAGAAATATGAGATTAAAAATAACATTCCAACATTGGAAGAATATAAATATTTATGTGATTCTGTGGGATGGACTAACTATATGAACTTTGAGGTGGCGGAAATATCACTTCAAAATTCGATTTACTGTATAACAGTCAAGGATAATAATCAAATCATCGGCATGGGGAGAATTGTTGGTGATGGGGCTATCTATTTCTATATTCAAGATATAGTGGTTCATCCAGATTATCAAAAGAATGGTATTGGAAAGAAAATAATGAATACTTTAGTAGAATACTTAAATGGGAATACTCCAGATAAAGCATTCATTGGTTTGTTTGCGTCGCAAGGTAAAACATCATTCTACGAAAAATATGATTTTAAAGATTATTCGCCTAATATGACAGGGATGTTTACTGTTATTTCGAAAAAATAGGTGTAATAAATTTAATAAAACAATTAAAAAGTTGATTTTTTAAGAAATCAACTTTTTAATGAGTTGAAACGTTTGTAGTGTTGCAAATTCGTATTTCCCTTGATACTTATGATTTATAACTCTTCTTATTATACTTTTCATCAAATTCTTTTCCTTCTAGATCTCGATCTAGTGTTAAAGGTTGATTGCAGTGCATACATGCATCGACACGGCCGAGCATTTTGGTTGGCTTATCACAGCTTGGACAAATAATTTGGATAGTCTTAGTAGATAACATACCAATCCAAAAGTAAACGACAGTGCTAGCGATAACAGCTAAAAAGCCAACCATCATAAACGTTGTCATAATAATAATGTTTTCGCGGAAAAAGACACCTAAGTATGCAATGAAGAGGCCGATAAATACTAAACTTAATGCAAAGGTCCGGATTTTATTGATTTTGTTTGAATACTTAATGCTCATTCTCACCACGCTCCTATACTAATAATATAACATAAAATTTAGAATTTTCACTCTCATGTAAATTGATAAAGAGATAAGATATGAAATGAATAGGAGGGGAGCCAAGAATGAATGGACGCTATAATGATTTTCACAGCGGTTTTTAAGTTTTTAACGGGATGTGAAATTTTTTTATAAAAAGTATTGACCCTGTATATACTGCATGATATATTAATAACCGTCGCTGATGCGGAAACGCAGAAAACGACAAAAAAGAAATTAAAAAACTTAGTTGACATTGAAAAATGAAGATGTTAACATAAGGAAGTCGCGAATGAGCGACCAAGTAGTTCTTTGAAAACTGAACGAAACAAACAACGTGAAACGTCAATTTTTATTTTAGATGCTAGACAAACTAACTTTATTGGAGAG